>JAHHTX010000013.1 GCA_020024255.1 Anaerotignum sp. | reverse complement strand
CAGTAAAGGAAATCATAAAACTATTATAGGAATTATACCAGAAATTGACTAAAAATGCCAATAAAAAGGGTGTCAGATAATCAGAAGAAAATAAATATCTTGCTGTAAACCGAGCAAAAAGGTCTTGAAAACGACTACGGCACATACAGGCACAGCGATATAAAATCTCTGTCATTTCCTTTTCCTTATTTGTCAGATCATAAATTTGAGATAAAGCGTCCTTCATGTCTGCCCAGTGCAACACTTTCTTTTTATGGCACAAAATCCATAAAGTATGGTGGATACCACCTAATTTATAAAAACGCTGTGCTGCATTTTTGTCTAAGTATGCCTTATTCAGCCGAAAATAATTGGCACAACTGTGTTCCTCCAAAAACATTTCCCACCCATCTGCAAAAGTACTCTCAACACACTGCACATAAAAGGCAGAATAAAATGGATTTGCAAATGCACAGGCACGTTCCAAATAAAATTCTCTTTCTTTTTCCAAACATACTTGAGCGGTTTCTTCTTTTGTTTTTCGCATATTTTTCATTCTTTTTCCCTCCTTCTTCTGTTATTGTAAAAGAAAACCAAAGAGAAAAGTGTAAAAACAAACCGCAAACAAACTGCTTTTCTGACAAAAAAAGAAAATCTTCTGCAATGCAACCATAATCTTATCTTTCCAACTGTTTCCCACAAATTTTATCATTTTTTTGTAAACGCAAATGTAGTCGTTTTTCCCATGATTTGTAGGGTGTATGATTTATCGGCATACCCATATTAAGATTTTGTTTAAATTTCATTTTTTATGTACAAATCAAACGAAAAATGCTATTATAATAAAGCTGTATTTAAAAAAAGGAGGTATTATTATGGATTATGGTTTTCTATTGACAATCTCAATTATTTTGCTCTCCACAAAATTCTTGGGTGGAATTTCTGAAAAAGTACATATGCCGCAGGTGGTTGGTGCACTAATTGCTGGTGTAATTCTTGGCCCATCTGTGCTTGGATTTGCAGAAGAAACAGATTTCCTTTCAAAAACGGCAGAAGTTGGTGTTATCTTATTGATGTTTATGGCAGGATTGGATACGGACATCTCTGAAATTAAAAAGAATAGCCTATCTTTTGTTGTCATTGCTGCATGTGGTGTTATTATTCCTTTAATCATGGGAGCTGCTGCTTACTTCTTCTATTTCCATATAGACCCTAGCGATAAGGATGCCCTGCTCCATGCCATATTTGTCGGTGTTATCCTAACAGCCACTTCCGTAAGTATAACTGTAGAAGCATTGCGTGAAATGGGAAAATTAGACAGTCCTATTGGCAATGCCATTTTGGGAGCTGCCGTCATTGACGACATTATGGGAATTATTATTTTAACTTTAATATTCAGCTTAAAAGACCCCAATATCAGCATCATCAGTATTTTGTTCAAAATTACACTGTATGCAATAATGATTGCAACAATGGGATTCTTTATCCACAAAAAATCGCATTTCTTCGACAATATCCATGATACCAGACGGTTTGCTGTTTATATTATGGCATTCCTCATGCTTATTTCATTTATCACAGAAATTGGTTTCGGCATTGCAGATATCACAGGTGCTTACTTATTTGGACTGTGCTTGTCTTCTTTAAAAATCAAAACGGATATTGCAAAAAAGATGACCATACCCAGCTACATTATTTTCTCGCCTATCTTCTTTGCCAGCATTGGTATCAAAACCGAATTAAACGGGCTGACAAAGTCGTTGTTGATTTTTGCATTGATTCTACTTGCTGTTGCAATCATCTCAAAAATCATCGGCTGCAGTATTGGTGCACGTCTGTGTAAATATACCTCTTTTGAAGCGCTTAATATTGGTATTGGTATGGTATCCCGAGGAGAAGTTGCACTGATTGTTGCCCAGAAAGGGTATGCTATGGGGTTGTTAGATAAGTCACTGTTCTCTCCTATTGTGCTGGTTGTTATCATTACAACCGTTATAACGCCCATTATTTTAAAACATACTTTAAAACATAGTAAGCTGCCAAGCTGCTAAAATACCAAAAATTCGTTATGATAAAAAAACAGGGTGTCGGAATTCCGACACCCCTTTTTGTTCTGATTAGCAAGATGTGCAGTTGTTCAGCTGATTTCCGCAGCCATTGTTGCCGCAGCAGAACAGCAGAATCAAAATCCACAGCCAGGAATTGTCATTGCCACAGCCACAGCCGTTGTTGTTATTGTTGCCGCAGCAAAGCAGCAAAATCAAAATCCAAATAATACTTTCATTACCACAACCACCAAATCCACACATAATAAAATACCTCCTTGAGATTAAGAAATATGATGTATCATCTTACACTCCTATCCTATGAGGTATTTTTCTGTTTCTTGCCTGTCTGGTTTTTATTTTTTTATTTTTTTTCAGATTTTCGGAAGCTGCAAATCAGAAAGGAGGATTTCCACAGTAAAACCACCCATTTCATCGGCAAAACTCACCATGGTAATATGTTCCTTGTCCGAAAAATAAAGGAGATGTGTCATGCCTTCTTGCTCTGCAAAGCATCTGTTTTGCTCAAAATCCGTCTCTGTACGAAATATCGCCTCCATACCTGCCTTTCTATACAGTGCCGCAATTTCCTCTGCTTTTTCCCTGCCTAAAGTCTGTGCAGCAAAAACAGCTTTTATCTTTTGTTCCAAATCCTCTCCCTCTTTCACTGCTCAATATTCTTTTCATGGCGCATTTTTTCCAGTTCTGCCATAAAGCTGTTAATGTCTTTAAACTGTCTGTATACCGATGCAAAACGGACATACGCCACTTCATCCAATTCCTTCAGACGATCCATCACCATATTACCTATGGCCTTGCTTTCCACTTCCCGTTCTCCGCTGCCTGCCAATATATTTTCAATATCGTCCACTAACTTTTCCATCTGCTTCATGGTTACAGGACGTTTGTTACAAGACTTCAAAATACCATTTAAAAGTTTATTTTTGTCAAAAATTTCTCTTGTCCCATCTCGTTTGATAATGGTAATGGGAATCATATCAATGCGCTCGTATGTTGTAAAACGTTTTCCGCATTGCTCGCAAGTGCGGCGACGACGAATAGCTGTATTTTCATCTTGCGCTCTAGAATCTATAACTTTTGTATCTGCAAAACCGCAAAAGGGACATTTCATGTCCATTTCCTCCTTCTATATATAATAAGAGAAACATCTTAGTCGATTTTTCTTCTAAAGTTAAAAAATCTTCCAAAGGGCATCAACATAAAGGCTAAGATGTCCTCTTTTCCTCTTTAATATTATGTGTGTGTATATATATAAAGTATAAAACACAATCCCTGTGCGGTCAACCCTCCCAAAGCAAATCTTCTGTATTTGCTTCCACTAAAATAATATCATCACCAATTCGTTTGATACACCGCCAAGGTACATAAAAATATCGTTCTTTGCAGAAAAAGCTCCATTTTTCTCCCTCATCTGGAATCATCAGTCCGCAAATTTTGCCACTGCAAAGGTCAAGGGACAAGTCGCAAACATATCCAAGCCGTCTTCCATCGCAGATATTGATGACTTCTTTTTCCTGAAGTTGTGAAAATTTTTCCATATCCATCCCCCCTGTTCTTTTCATTTTATGCCGCAAAAAGAAAAAATTTGAAAAAGAAAAACTGTGACATTTGCCATTGACAGTTCTTTTTCAGTGTAATACAATATATACACCTTTTATGCAGAAGCAAAAACTATATCTTGTGTCCAAGAAAATTGTCGAATGCTGAAAAATATGAGGAAAGAGGGGCTTTTACAATGATGACAATCACAAAAAGAGATGGAAGATGCGCTTATTTTGATATAAACAAAATTGCAAATGCAATGGAAAAAGCATTTAGCGCAACCAACCACACATGCAATCATGAAACTTGTCTGCAAATGGCAGAGGAAGTGGCAAACTACTTTGAAGCAAACGGAATTTTGTCCCCTGCTGTAGAACAGGTGCAGGATATGGTGGAAAAAGTACTCATTGACCATGGGTTTGTGCGCACAGCAAAGGCGTATATTTTATATCGTGCAGAACGCACCCGAATCCGTAACATGAACGACCGCCTGATGAAAACCTTCGAAGATATTACATACAAAGATGCTACAGACAGTGACATCAAGCGGGAAAATGCCAATATCGACGGGAATACGGCTATGGGTTCTATGCTGAAATACGGTTCTGAAGGAGCAAAGCATTTCTATGAGTCCTATGTTTTAAATCCCAAATACTCCGAGGCTCACCAAAATGGTGATATTCATATTCACGATTTGGATTTTTATACCCTCACGACCACTTGCTGTCAAATTGATTTAAACAAGCTGTTTAAAAACGGTTTTTCCACAGGACACGGCGTTTTACGGGAACCCAATGGCATTATCAGCTATGCCTCCCTTGCCTGCATTGCCATTCAGTCTAATCAAAATGACCAGCATGGCGGACAGTCTATACCAAATTTTGACTACAGCATGGCACCCGGCGTTGCCAAAACCTATAAAAAGCGTTATCATTCCAATATGCTTTCCTTCATTGAACTAATGGATTCCCCAGAACACGCAGAAAAAATAAACGAAGGCTTTTTACAACTGGAAGAAAAAGGGCTGCTTCCTACCTTGGACGACAGTGAAGAATATGCTGCTGCGGAAAGAGAACTGGCAAAAAGCATTGGCATAGATACAACGCTTTATGAAAAAATACGGGCCTTTACCATAAAAAAATCCATAGAGCAGACAGACCGTGACACTTATCAGGCTATGGAGGCTTTGCTGCACAATCTAAACACCATGCACAGTCGTGCTGGTGCGCAAACACCTTTTTCCTCAATTAACTATGGTATGGATACCTCTACAGAAGGCAGAATGGTAATGAAAAACATACTTCTGGTAACGGAGGCAGGACTAGGAAACGGTGAAACGGCAATTTTCCCCATCCAGATTTTCCGTGTCAAAGATGGGGTCAACTTCAATCCCGGAGAACCCAACTATGACCTGTTCAAACTGGCGTGCAGAGTCAGTGCAAAGCGGCTGTTCCCCAATTTTTCTTTTCAAGATGCACCTTTTAACTTGAAATACTATAAAGAAGGACATCCTGAAACAGAAATTGCCTATATGGGCTGCCGTACCAGAGTTATGGCAAATGTCCATGACCCTGAAAAAGAAATCACACCTGGCAGAGGAAATCTGAGCTTCACCAGCATCAATCTGCCCCGTCTTGGTATTATGGCAAATAGAAATATTGACTGGTTTTTCCAAGAATTAGACCACAAAATCGATTTAGTGGTAGAACAGCTTTTGGAACGCTTTGAAATACAGGCAAGGAAAAAAGTCCACAACTACCCCTTCCTCATGGGTGAAGGAATTTGGATCGACAGTGATAAACTGAATTATGATGACGAAGTACGGGAAGTTTTAAAACATGGTACATTATCCGTTGGCTTTATCGGACTTGCCGAAACATTAAAAGCTCTCATTGGTGTACACCACGGCGAAAGTGAAGTAGCACAGAATCTGGGATTGGATATTATTGGACATATGCGAAACCGCTTGGACGAAATTGCAGAAAAAAACCACTTAAATTTCACCCTTCTGGCAACACCGGCTGAAGGACTTTCCGGCAGATTCGTGGAAATGGACAGAAAGCGTTTTGGTTCCATTGAGGGCATCACAGACAGAGAGTACTATACAAACAGTTTTCATATTCCAGTATACTACCCCATCAGTGCCTATAAAAAAATACAGTTAGAAGCACCTTATCATGCACTGACAAATGCTGGTCACATTACTTATGTGGAACTGGACGGCGATCCTGCAAACAACTTAGATGCTTTTGAAAAAGTTATCCGCTTTATGAAAGAACAAGGCATAGGCTACGGCTCTATTAACCACCCTGTAGACCGTGACCCAATATGTGGCTACAACGGCATTATTGGAGATACCTGCCCCAAATGTGGCAGAAAGGAAACTGACGGTGATATGGGCTTCCAGAGAATCCGTCGTATTACCGGTTACTTGGTAGGCACCTTAGACCGTTTTAACAATGCAAAACGTGCGGAAGTTCGTGACAGAGTAAAACACTCCCTTTCTGCGGAAATCAGTCTGCCAAAGCGAGATGCAGAGGGTGTAGAACATGAGAATTAAAATAAGCGGTGTTGTCAACGATTCCATTGTAGATGGCAACGGATTTCGTTTCACCGTATTTACACAGGGCTGTCCCCACCACTGTTCCGGCTGCCATAATCCACAAACCCACGATCCCAAAGGCGGTTTCTGGTCTGATACTGAAGATATCATGAACGTGATAAAGGAAAATCCCCTTTTAGATGGCATTACCCTTTCCGGGGGTGACCCTTTTATGCAACCCATTCCCTGTACACTTTTGGCAGAGGAATCCCATAAACTAGGGTTGAATGTCTGGACATTTACCGGATATACTTGGGAAGAGTTATGGGCAGAACAAGATAAAGAGAAATTAAATCTGCTCCACCATACGGATATTTTGGTAGACGGACGATTTCTTTTGTCAGAGCGGTCTTTGGAACTGCGATTTAAAGGCAGTAGAAATCAGCGTACCATTGATGTAAAAAAAACGCTGGAACAAGGAAATATCGTGCTTTGGAAAGGATAAAAAAGAGAAGGACAGTTGGAACATATTCCAACTGTCCTTCTCTGAGGGTGTCGAAAAAGTCGTTTCTACCCTTTTTCAAAAATGCAAAAGGGGTTGGGAAACGAAGGGGTTCCCAAATGGAATCCGCAATGGAAATTCATTTCCCATAAGAAAAAGCAGAAGTTTCAAGGCTTTTTTGCCATTGGAACTTCTGCTTTATTCTTCTGTCTGCTTGTCAAAGCCTTGCATGAAATGAATCTTTGACGAAGGGTGTCGACAAATCATATCAAAGGGGCATTTCTTCCCAGCCTTTTGCTGTCCAACACAAAACCGAACGAAATCCTGCCACCTTGGCTCTTTCTTTTGCATCTTCAAAACCAAAATCCAGAGAATCACAGCTGTGGCTGTCAGAAGAAAGCAATATTTTGCCGCCCCGTTTCTGCAATTCCTTCAGCAAAAACAGATCAGGATATGGCTCCTTGCGGTAACCACGGGAAATTGCTCCTGTGTTGATTTCAAAAGGAATATCTTTCTTCAAGAGTTCTTCCATAGCTTCAAGTGCCGAAAAACGGTATCTTTTACTTTGGGTATCAAAATATCTGTCCCCTTCATTAAATTTTGTGATAAGGTCAAAATGCCCTACAATATCCGCTTTCGTTTTTTCTGCCACTTGTGCTTCCGTTTCAAAATATTGCTCTGCATAACGAAGATAATCTCCCCCAAAACATACCTGCACTGTGCGTTTCATCGTCTCCGGCGATTCATCTACATTATGATATGCCCCATCTGCAAATATTGCATGAACAGAACCAATGATATAGTCAAAATCTTCCGCCTGCTGTTCTGCATAGAAATCTTGTTCTATGCCGCAATAGATTTCCATTTTGCCAACATAGGCTTTCTGCAAAGCCAACACTTCATTCTTGTATTCCCTTGTCCCTTCTTTAGACATACAATAACTTTCATCATAGGCAGTATAGCTGTGACCGGAAAAGCCCAAACGCGTAAATCCCTTTGCAAAAGCAGCATCTGCCATTTCTTGTGGCGTATTTTTTCCGTCACAAAAGGTAGTATGGGTATGAAAATTCGTTTTTTCCCACATTGTCATTCTCTCTCCTTCAGTCTTTCTCTGTACAGCTTTTATTGCGTTTTGATAATCACTTTAATCAAAACAATGTCTTGGTTTCCTTCTTCCCCTTCCATAATCTCAGAGGTGCCCAGTTCATTCAGCTTGGCATAAAATGTTGAAGTCTGTTCTTTCGTCATGGAAAACAAAATAAAGTCCTCTCCTGCATCTTCTTCCCATATATCCAAACTCTCCCCTAGTTGACGAAGTGCCAATAACGTTTTTTGTGTATCTTCCACAAACAAATTGACATTGTGTTCTGTATGTGCTTTATTTTCCGAACGAAAACTCATAGTCATGGGCATATCTTCCCTAACTTCTGTTTTTTCCGCCGTCCGTGGCTGCGGTGTTGACTTTAGAGGCATCTGCTGCAGGGACTGCTTTTGGGGTGTCAGCGGTTCTGGAGAGGTATCTGTCTGCACTTCTGGTTCCTGCACTTTTGGTTCCTGCATTTCTGCTTTTGGCACTTCTCTTTGGGCTGTCTCCTTTGGAACTGCCTGCGGCTCTTTCTTTTGGATTGCTTTTGGCTGAGTAGGTATTTCTGTTTTTGCTTTCCCTTTTGCGGGTATTTCCTTAGCAGGCGATATTTCTTTCGATTTTACACCTGTTTTCTCCTCTGCCGTCAGCACAACCGATTGATATTTCTGTATGCTGTCAATGCCGCCAATTGCCGCTACAACAAGTAATGCTGCTGCAATAAGGCTATAAGGTTTCCATCTGCGTTCTTTTTTCTTTCTGAAAAGAAGAACCTTCGTTTCCTCCTGCAATTTTTGCATCAGTTCTGCATGATACCCTTCCGGTAGTTCTACGAAGGGAAGTCCATGAAGTTCTTTTCTAATGTTTGCAATTTCTTCCAATTCTGCTTTGCAGACATTGCAGCTTTCCAAGTGTGCCTGTATTTCTGTCTGCTCCGTTTCTGATAATGTACCATCTAAATAATCCCATATTTTATCGCTGCATTCTGTACAACTCATGATATTCACGGTGTTCTTCCCTCCTTTCTTTTTTTCTGACGAGAATATGTTTTCTTTTGTTCCCTATTTTGCAGAATTGTGTTTTTTAATTGACTTCTGGCACGGGCAATACGGGACTTTACTGTGCCCAGTGTAGTATTTGTCATCTTTGCAATTTCCTCATAGGAAAACCCTTGTATATCCCGTAGCACAACCACAGTTTTATGTTCCTCAGAAAGCGTATTCAGTGCATCTACAACTTCTTTTTGCATTTCCTGATGCAAAAGACTATCTTCAGGTGTCTGCCCTGCATCTGCAAACTGTTTTTGATAGCTGCCTTCCGCACTTTCCAGTTCTTCCTCTAAAGAATAAGTCAGCTTTCCCTTCTGTTTTCGGATTTCATCAATACAGGTATTTACAGCAATGCGGTATAACCATGTGGAAAACTTTGATTTTCCGTCAAAATTTTCCAAACTGCGATATGCCTTTAGGAATACCTCTTGGGAAATATCCCTTGCATCTTCGCTGTGTTGCAACATCCGAAACGCAATATTATATACCATTTTTTCATATGTCAATATTAGTGTTTCAAAGGCTTGGATACTGCCTTGCTTTGCCTGTTCCACCAAATCCTTTTCTTGTTCCGCCACCGCATTCACCTCTCTTTCATGAAATCCTTTTGCCTTGTCCCAATGTATCACATCTCAACAAAAAGTACAATATTTTTTCATTGCTTTTTCTGTCCTCTGTCAAGCTCTATGGCTGGATTATGCAGATAAATCCATGCCATAGCATATTGGCTTTCTTTTTTATGCCTCCCAAAAAATGCAAATTCGTATCTTTTCAAGGTATTCATATATAGACGCAAATTTTTTATCAATCCATAGGCCTGACTGTATGCCCATATATCCATCCGCTCAATTTCGTGAAAAAATAATATCTGCCAGTTTCCCATAGTTCTGCTGACAAGACAAGAAGGCAAAAGATGCAGTTCACCCATGAATAAGGAATACACAAGATGGGGGTTTTGAAATTCTTCCTGCAACTTTTCTTGTTCTTCTGTATACAAACCTTCATAAAAATAACGAAATTTCCACACAGTTTTGCAAAAGGACAATACAGACAGCAGAAAAACACCAAAAAGCCAAAGAAAATACCATTTTCTGTACGCATCTGCCCACCAAGCCAAATATCCTACACAGATAAGTTGTAGACAAAAAAAGTAAATAAACCCCAAAACCTCCTTTTTGCAGAAAATCTTGAACATATTGGCTTCATTTTTTAAATTACCACTTTCAGGCATATAAAAAATGCAGAATTTATCTTGTTTTAACAGAGAAATCGGGATATTCTCTTTTTCATAAGCCAAACAGGAACACTTTGTTTCTTTTGTGCGTAAAGCACAGCTTGCACAAGGCAGCCCACTTTCTACTTTTATTTTTTTCCAACACTGCATAACTTTCCTCCCTCTCAGAATGACAAAAAGGCTGTGGTTTCACGCCACAGCCCGAGGGTGTCGACAAAGTCGCCCCCCTTCGTCAAAGCCTCATTTCATTCAAGGCTTTGACGAACAGATAGAAGGATAAGGCAGAAGTTCCCATGGCAAAAAAGCCTTGAAACTTCTGCTTTTCCTCATGGGAAGTGAATTCCCACTGCGGATTCCATTTGGGAAACCCTTCGTTTCCCAAGCCCTTCCGCATTTTCGAAAAAAGATAAAAATTTCTTTGTCTACAGTCTGAGGCTGTGGTTTCACACCACAGCCTCGTTGCATCTCTGTTTATTTACTTCCAGTATTCCACTGCGGAACGGAATAACTTCATATCATATTCACCAGGTACATTCTGATATAAGCCATCGCCAATACGTTCGGAATGGCCCATTTTACCCAGTACACGTCCATCAGGAGAAAGAAGACCTTCCACAGCATATGCAGAACCATTGGGGTTGTGCTGTACATCATAGGTCGGAGTACCGCTTTCGTCCACATACTGTGTCAAAATCTGTCCATTTTCTGCCAACTGACGAAGAAGTGTTTCATCTGCCAGCAGTCTGCCTTCCCCATGAGAAATCGGCACTGTGAAAATATCACCAGGCTGTACATAGGAAAGCCAAGGAGATTTATTAGATGCCACTCTTGTCCGTACCAATTTAGACTGGTGTCTGTGAATGGTATTGTATGTCAGTGTTGGGCAATTTTCATCAGTATCTATAATCTTACCATAAGGAACCAGACCCAATTTAATCAGTGCCTGGAAACCGTTGCAGACACCGCACATCAAACCATCTCTGTTTTCCAAAAGGTTTGTTACTGCTTCTTTTATTTCAGGATTACGGAAGAATGCAGTAATAAATTTTCCTGAGCCGTCAGGTTCGTCCCCACCGGAGAAACCACCGGGAATGAATATCATCTGACTGTCACGAAGTTTCTTTGCAAATGATTCTACGGAATCTGCAATACCTGTTGCTGTCAAATTATTGATGACAAAAATTTCTGCCTCTGCACCGGCACGTTCCATAGCCTTTGCAGAATCGTATTCGCAGTTTGTACCAGGAAATACAGGAATCAATACCTTGGGTTTTGCGAAATGCAGTCTGGGTTTTGCGAAATTGTCTGCCTTGTAAGTAAAAGCAGGGATTTCCTTTTTCTCTGTTTCTATATTACAAGGATAAATTTCTTCCAGTTTACCTTCATACACTTCATACAGCTTGGACAGAGGAATTTGCACACCTTCATGGGAAATGCAATCTCCACCTGTTCTGCCCAGCAAAGTTCCTACACTTTCTTCTGTTGTAAGTTCCAAAATAAAGGAACCGTAAGCATAGCCAAACAAGTCTTCTTTGGAAAGACCATCTGCATAAGCAAAACCAATGTCATTTCCCATTGCCATTTTCAAAATACCCTCTGCTACACCGCCATATGTAGGGGTATATGCTGCACATACCTTACCTGCACGCATCAAATCATTGACTTTGGCAAATACTGCTTTCAGGCTGTCACCTGTAGGCAGACCATTCTTATCATAATCAGGACGGAGCAATACCACCTGATGACCATTCTCTTTAAATTCAGGAGAAAGAATATGGGATACATTCTCCGTTGTCACCGCAAAAGAAACCAGTGTAGGGGGTACGTCAATCTGTTCAAAAGTACCACTCATGGAGTCTTTACCACCAATAGCTGCAATTTCCAATTCCTTCTGTGCCATAAAAGCCCCAAGAAGTGCTGCCATAGGCTTGCCCCAACGTTTTGCATCCTTCATCGGTTTTTCAAAGTACTCTTGGAATGACAGATATACATCTTCAAATTTTGCTCCTGTTGCCACCAATTTGGAAACAGATTCCACAACAGCAAGATATGCACTATGGAAAGGACTCTTTTCTGCAATATAAGGGTTATATCCCCAAGCCATCAAAGAGCAAGTATCTGCATTTTCCTTTTCCATGGAAACTTTGTTGACCATAGCCTGAATGGGTGTACGCTGATTCCTGCCACCAAAAGGCATAAGCACTGTTCCTGCACCAATGGTGGAATCAAAGCGTTCTGACAAACCACGCTTGGAGCAGACATTCAAATCTCCTGCCATTTCCAGATATGCTTTTTCAAAATCATCGGAAATTTCCTTTGCAAAAGGCTTTGGTGCATCAGGTGCAATGTCAATATGCTTTTCTGCACCATTGGAATCCAAAAATGCACGGGAAATATCCACAATCTTCTTTTCATTCCAATACATAACCAGTCTGGGCTCTTCTGTTACCTTTGCCACAACAGTTGCTTCCAGATTTTCTCCGTATGCCAGTTCTTTAAAGCGTTCCACATCATCTGCTGCCACAACTACCGCCATACGTTCTTGGGATTCGCTGATTGCAAGTTCTGTGCCATCAAGACCTTCATATTTTTTGGGTACGGCATTAAGATTGATGGTAAGACCATCTGCCAGTTCCCCAATAGCAACAGAAACACCACCTGCACCAAAGTCATTACACCGCTTAATGAGGCGAGAGGCTTCCGCATTACGGAACAATCTCTGCAATTTTCTTTCTTCCGGTGCATTACCCTTCTGTACTTCCGCACCGCAGCTTTCCAAAGAAGAAAGGGTGTGAGATTTGGAAGAACCTGTTGCACCACCACAGCCGTCACGGCCTGTCTTACCGCCCAAAAGAATGACAATATCTCCGTCCACAGGACGTTCTCTGCGTACATTCTCTGCAGGAGCTGCACCAATTACTGCACCGATTTCCATTCTCTTTGCCACATAACCGTCATGGTACAATTCGTCTACTTGCCCTGTGGCAAGACCAATCTGGTTACCATAAGAGCTGTAGCCTGCCGCTGCCGTAGTTACGATTTTACGCTGAGGAAGTTTTCCCTGCAATGTTTCAGAAACAGGGGTCAAAGGATTTCCTGCACCTGTCACACGCATTGCCGCATAAACATAAGAACGACCGCTCAAAGGGTCACGAATTGCACCGCCAACGCAGGTTGCCGCACCACCAAAAGGTTCAATTTCCGTAGGATGGTTATGTGTTTCGTTTTTGAACAACAACAGCCATTTTTCTGTCCTGCCGTTTACTTCCACATCAATTTTTACTGTGCAGGCGTTGATTTCTTCGGATTCGTCCAATTTATCCAATTTTCCCTGCTGTTTCAGGAATTTTGCCATAATGGTTCCCATATCCATCAGGTTAATGGGTTTTGTTCTGCCGATGGCTTTTCTGGTTGCCAGATATTCGTCATAAGCCTCCTGAAGAAGGCTGTCTTCAAATTTAACACTGTCAATCGTAGTCTGGAATGTTGTATGACGGCAGTGGTCTGACCAGTATGTATCAATCATTTTGATTTCTGTAATACTGGGATCTCTTTTTTCTTCTTTGAAGTATGCCTGGCATACAAGAATATCATCCAAATCCATAGCAAGACCTTTGTCTTTGATAAACTGTTCCAAAGCATTTTTGTCCATGTCACAGAAGCCGTCCAATACTGCTACTTCTGTAGGAATTTCATAAACAACTTCCAGTGTATCAAAAGGCGCAAGAGTTGCTTCTCTGGATTCCACAGGGTTGATTACATATTTTTTTACTTCTTCCAATTCTTTTTCCGTCAAATCGCCATATAGAAGATATACTTTTGCACTTCTGACAAGAGGTCTTTCCTGTTTGGAGATTATCTGAATACATTCTGCTGCGGAATTGGCTCTCTGGTCAAACTGACCGGGAAGAAATTCCACTGCAAAAACCGTTGCACCATCTGTGGGAATTTCGTCCATCAAATCATCTAACTGTGGTTCAGAAAAAACCGTTTTTTTGCAGTTCTCAAACAAATCTTTTTCCATATGCTCCACATCGTAGCGATTTAAAATCCGAAGACCTGTCAGGTTTTTCATGCCAAGCAAATTGACTAAATCACTTCTTAGTCCATCTGCTTCTGTGCGAAGTCCTTCTTTCTTCTCTACATATATTCTGTAAACCATCGTTATACCTCCGCTGCCAGTGCTTTTTGTCCAATATCATTTCTGTAGTATGCGTTTTCGAATTTTACAGTTTTTACTGTAGCATACGCCGCATCAATGGCTTCTGCCAATGTGTCTGCAACTTCTGTCACACCCAATACACGACCGCCACCTGTCACCAGTTTGCCGTCTTTTTGCTTTGCACCTGCCACAAAGATATGACTGCGATTTTCGGGCAGTGTAAGTTCAAAGCCTGTTTCATACTTGCCGGGATAGCCTTTGGAAGCCATAATCACACAACAAGCTGCTTTCTTGCTGAATTTTACTTCTGCATCTGCCAATGTGCCATTTGCAATATGCTGCATAATGGTTAAAAGATCGCTTTCCAAAAGAGGCAGTACCACCTGTGTTTCCGGATCACCAAAACGGCAGTTGTATTCAATGACTTTCGGACCATCTGCCGTCAGCATCAATCCAAAGTACAGACAACCTTTAAATGTTCTGCCTTCTGCATTCATCGCTTCCATAGTAGGCAAGAAAATCTTTTCCATACATTCTGTTGCTACATCTTCTGTATAATAGGGATTGGGGGCAACTGTACCCATACCGCCTGTATTCAGACCTTTATCTCCATCTAATGCACGTTTATGGTCCATGGAAGAAACCATAGGAATCATGGTTTTGCCGTCTGTAAATGCCAGAACGGATACCTCTGGGCCTGTCAAAAATTCTTCCACAACAATATGGTCGCCGCTTTTACCAAATACCTTATCTTCCATAATGGTATGTACTGCATTCACTGCCTGCTCTCTGGTTTCTGCAATAATCACGCCTTTTCCCAGTGCCAAACCATCTGCTTTTACAACAGTAGGAATGGGTGCCGTTTCCAAATATGCAAGAGCATCTTTTGGGTCATCAAACACTTCATAGCTTGCTGTAGGAATGCCGTACTTTTTCATGAGATTTTTAGAAAAAACTTTGCTTCCTTCCAAAATCGCCGCTTTTTTATTGGGGCCAAAACAAGATATGCCAATACTTTCCAGTGCATCTACAGCACCCAACACAAGCGGGTCATCTGGTGCAACAATGGCAAAATCAATCTGCTTTTCTTTTGCAAAAGCTGTAATACCCTCGATATCCTTTGCACCGATGTCCACACAGACAGCATCTTGTGCAATTCCTCCGTTGCCAGGCAGTGCATATAACTCTGTTACCCCTTTATTTTCCTTGATTTTTTTGACGATGGTATGTTCTCTTCCGCCGCCACCGACTACCATAACCTTCATAATCGCTGTACGCCCCTTTCTTAGTGATGGAACAATCTCATTCCTGTAAATGCCATTGTCATGCCGAATCTGTTGCAAGTTTCAATGACATTATCATCTCTGATAGAACCACCGGGTTCCGCAATATAGCTAACACCGCTTTTCGCTGCACGTTCAATATTATCTCCAAAGGGGAAGAATGCGTCGCTGCCAAGAGATACACCGGTAATGGTATCCAAATATGCTCTCTTTTCTTCTTTTGTAAGGGGTGCAGGCTGTTCAGAGAAGAAATTCTGCCATATGCCTTCTGCCAGTACATCTTCATTATCATCTGAAATATAAATATCAATGGTGTTATCTCTATCTGCCCGACCTACAGAAGGCAAGAAAGGCAAATTCAATACCTTTTCATGCTGACGAAGATGCCAAATATCGGCTTTGTTTCCTGCAAGTCTGGTGCAATGGATTCTGGACTGTTGCCCTGCACCAACACCGATTGCCTGTCCATCTTTTGCAAAACATACAGAGTTAGACTGTGTGTATTTCAGTGTAATGAGAGAAATAATCAAATCACGTTTTGCTTCTTCTGGAAGTTCTTTCTTTTCTGTGACAATTTCCTTCAGCAACTCTTTGTCGATATGGAAATCGTTTCTGCCCTGTTCAAAGGTAATCCCAAAAACTTGCTTTCTTTCCGCCTTTTCCGGTACATAAGCAGGGTCAATTTTGACAATATTATAGTTTCCTTTTTTCTTGCCCTTCAGTATTTCCAATGCTTCAGGGGTATAACCGGGAGCAATGATGCCATCAGACACTTCTCTTTTCAGGATGCGGGCTGTCACTTCGTCACATTCGTCACTCAATGCCACCCAATCACCGAAGGAACTCATTCTATCTGTTCCCCTTGCTCTTGCATATGCCAGTGCAATAGGAGAATCATCGAGTCCTTCAATATCATCTACAAAACAAGCCTTTTTTAAAGACGCAGACATAGGCACACCTACTGCCGCCGAAGTCGGACTAACGTGTTTAAAAGAAGTTGCTGCAGGCATACCTAAAGCATCCTTCAATTCTTTTACCAACTGCCAGCTGTTAAAAGCGTCCAGAAAATTGATATATCCTGGTTTTCCGTTTAAAATTTCGATGGGCAATTCACCGCCATCTGCCATAAAAATTCTTGCCGGCTTCTGGTTTGGATTGCAGCCATATTTCAGTTCAAATTCTTTCATGCTGATTTTCTCTCCTTCCGCATCCTGACACCGCTTACTGATTTTTATTCATCATTCTATTTTCTGTTTTACCTGTTTCCAAGTCTATATAGCGCACATACAGAGAAATTTTATTTTCTTCGTTCAGATTTTCCCAAATCTCTTTTGTAAAAGCATCAATATCATCGGGAATTGCCACACGTTCTGGTTCTCCTTGGAATGTGGGCAGCGGATTGCCATCATGGGCATATGTATGGATAAAATGTCCAACTCCTGCAAGAGATGCGTAAGAGAATGTGTATCTGTTACAAGCACTTCCCTTGGCATCTGCACTTTTTAATATACTCATTTCATAAGAAAAGTCCTTATTCTCAAAAGTAAGCATACCGCTGATTCTGGGGGTAAAGTTGGGTGCATCAGGTTCAAATTCTCTTGTTTCCAATGCTTCCGAAAATCCTTTTCCTTCCTTTATATAGTCATACACCGTATCAGTCTGGTCGCCATTTGTTACAATAAGTTTATTTTCCCATTTTTTAATGGGAGAATAGATAATCAAGGAAGGGTCTTCGACTTTAGATACATCAAAGGGATGAATAATGACTTCATCTCCTTTTTCCACAAATACACGATTTCGGCTGTTATCACTGCGTCCCATAATAAAATATGCCACAGCCGCTTTTTTGGCATCAGGAGTCTTTCCGATTACAATACCTCTGCCTACATATGCGTTATCATGAATTCTTGCCGCCATGGAATCTACTTGATAAATATCCATTTTTATTGTCCTTTCTGCAAACTCTTTGCCACCTGTTCTGCCGCCTTGGGAAGCAGAATCCATTCTGCTTCCTCCATTACTCTTCTTTGCAGGATTTCCGCCGTATCCCCTTCTTTGACTTCAACTGCCTTCTGCATGAGAATCTCTCCGCCATCGGGAATTTCATTGACAAAATGCACCGTTGCGCCTGTGACCTTCACGCCGTAATCCAGTGCTGCTTCATGCACCTTCAAGCCATAATATCCCTTTCCGCAAAAGGAAGGAATAAGCGAAGGGTGAATATTGATAATCCGTTTCGGATATGCGGAAGTAAAGCCTTCACTGAGTATGGACATAAACCCTGCCAATACAATCAGTTCAATGCCATGTTCTTCCATAATTTTTTTCACCTGGGCTTCATATTCTTCCTGGGAAGAAAATTTCTTTCGTTCCACTACCACGGAAGGAACCCCATTTTCTGCCGCTCGTGTCAGTGCATATGCTTTATGATTAGAAGAAAGAACAAGGGAAATTTCCCCACTTTGGAGAATGCCGCTTTTTTCCGCATCTAATAATGCCTGTAAATTTGTGCCACCGCCGGAAACAAAAACTGCTATTTTTGTTTTCAGCATATAACCACACCTTCCTCAGAAGTAACAATTTCACCCATAACATAAGCCTTCTCTCCATTTGCCTGCAAAACTTCCAATGCTTTCTCTGCATCTTCTTTTGCAACAATCACGCTCATGCCTACGCCCATATTAAAGGTATTGAACATATCTCTTTCCGGAATATTGCCTTTTTTGGCAATCATGTCAAAGATGGGAGGAATTTGCAGTGCTGCCTTATCAATTTTCGCACCAAAGCCTTTGGGAATGCTTCTGGGAATATTTTCATAAAAGCCGCCACCTGTAATATGAGAAACTGCTTTTACGTTTACCTGCTCAAATAGTGCCAACATAGGTTTTACATAAATCTTTGTTGGTGCAAGAAGTGCTTCACCAATAGATTTTCCACCCAATTCTTCCAAAGGTGTTTTGATATCTTCATGCTCTACATCTAATACACGACGTACCAAGGAGAATCCATTGGAATGTACCCCACTGGAAGGCAATGCAAGAACGACATCTCCTTCTTTTATGGTACGATTATCCAGAATTTTATCTTTATCCACAACACCTACAGCAAAACCAGCCAAATCATATTCGTTCTCCGGATAGAAACCGGGCATTTCTGCTGTTTCCCCACCAATGAGTGCTGCACCGGACTGTACACAGCCTTCTGCCACACCGGATACAATAGAAGCAATTTTTTCAGGGAAGTTCTTGCCTACAGCAATGTAGTCCAAGAAAAACAGAGGCTTTGCACCACAGCAGATAATGTCATTAACACACATCGCTACGCAGTCAATGCCCACTGTATCATGCTTGTCCATGAGAAAAGCCAGTTTCAGCTTTGTACCCACGCCGTCTGTGCCACTTACCAATACAGGTTTTGTAATGCCTGTCAAATCCATTTCAAACAGACCGCCAAAACCGCCAATACCGGACATCACACCGTCTGTTACAGTTCTGGCAATATGTTTTTTCATCAGTTCCACGGCCTGATACCCTGCTGTAATATCTACGCCTGCGGCTTTGTAGCTTTCACTGTAGCTTTTCATTTCTATTCTCCTCTCTCACTAAGCTTCCGTTCAAATTTAGTATCATATTTCTGTGTGGGGACTTCTGTGGGATACTGTCCATCAAAGCAGGCTGAACAATAGCCTTCGCACTTTGGTACCCCAATGAGCATACCCAAATGGTCTAAATTCAAGAAACCGATACTATCTACACCAATAATATCTTTTATTTCATCCATTGTGTGGTTTACTGCAATAAGACTCTTCTGAGAATCCACATCTGTACCATAGTAACAAGGATACAGGAACGGAGGTGCGGAAGAACGCATATGCACTTCTGTTGCCCCTGCATCACGCAGCAGCTTTACAATTCTCGCACTGGTTGTGCCACGAACAATAGAGTCATCTACCAATACCACACGTTTTCCTTTTACTGTTTCCGAAACCACATTCAGTTTAATTCTAACCTTGTCCTCTCTGGCTTTCTGCCCTGGAGCAATGAAGGTACGTCCAATATATTTATTCTTGATAAAGCCCATACCATAAGGAATACCGGACTGTCTTGCATAACCAATGGCAGCATCCAAACCGGAATCCGGCACACCAATTACCACATCTGCCTGCACAGGATGTTCCAGTGCCAGACAAGCGCCCGCATTCACTCTGGCTGCGTGTACACTTTTACCATCTACCACAGAATCGGGTCTGGAGAAATAAATATACTCAAAAATACAGGTAGACTGTTTTTCTTCTCCGCAATGGTCTTGAATGGTGCGTATTTCATCTCCATCAAAAATCACAATTTCCCCGGGCAATATATCACGCACAAAAGATGCACCCACTGCATCCAACGCACATGTTTCGGAAGCAATAATGTAGTTGCCCTCTGGTGTTACACCGTAGCAGAGAGGGTGGAAACCGTGTGGATCTCTTGCTGCAATCATTTTAGATGCAGACATTACAATCAAAGAGTATGCACCTTTAATGCGTCCCATAGCACCGTTTACTGCTTCTTCAATAGAATGTGCTTTCAGTCTTTCTTTTGTAATAATATAGGAAATGACTTCTGTATCACTTGTCGTATGAAAAATAGAGCCTTCCAACTCCAGCTCCTGACGAAGTTCAAAAGAATTGATGATGGAACCGTTATGCGCCACAGCCATTCTTCCTTTTATATGATTAATCACCATAGGCTGTGCATCCAATCTCTGATTGCCGCTGGCTGCTGTTGTGCCATAACGTACATGACCTAATGCCATATTCCCCTCGCCCAGTTTCTGCATCACCTGTGGGGTAAACACATCATTGACCAAACCGCCATCTTTATGATACTGAAAGACACCGTCATCGTTTACAACAATACCACAGCTTTCCTGTCCTCTGTGCTGCAAAGCAAACAAACCATAGTAAGTTGTTGATGCAACTGTTGTTTTCTCTTTGGCATAAACGCCGAACACACCACATTCTTCATGAATTTTATTCATTCTGTACACTCCTTGTTCTTTTTGATACAGGATAACCTTGTTCTTTTTATGATGTTTTGATTTATTTCATCATGTTATTATTTGTTGTATTTTGCTTCTACAGCCTTGTTCTTTTCCAAAACCTTCGCTGCATTTTCCGCTCTTGCTTCATCTAGTTTTTCGGACAGCTCTTTGTCTTCTATTGCCAACATCTGCAAGGCAAGAAGCGCTGCATTTTCCGCACCGTCAATGGCAACCGTTGCCACCGGAATTCCTCCCGGCATCTGTACGGTGGAAAGCAAGGCGTCCAGGCCGTCCAATGTAGAAGATTTAATGGGAATACCAATTACAGGAAGAGTTGTATTTGCCGCAACTGCACCCGCAAGATGTGCTGCTTTTCCTGCTGCTGCAATCAATACACCAAAACCGTTTTTTCTTGCATTCTGTGCAAAGTTCTTTGCTTCTACAGGTGTTCTGTGTGCAGAATATACATGTACTTCAAAAGGTGCATCAAATTTTTCCAGCGTAGCTATCGCTTTTTCCAATACAGGAAGATCACTGTCACTGCCCATTACGATACCGATTTTTTTCATGGATTAACCTCCTATAAATATAAAAAACCCATTGTTGACATAAAAAGGGCAGTCCTATTCCATACATTGAAACAGGACTGCCCAGACGGTCGACAAAAGCAGGCATACCTTGCCTTGTTCTGCCACAGGCAATAAACGACAATTCCGCTATTTCCTGTGCAGACAAAAACAAGGAATCTCTGTCTGCGCCTTGGATATTTCTTTCAAGGCAGTACTGCACTGCTTCACATTCCGGCTATTCTGCTTCCCTGTGGTTGCCCACTCATCCGTCAGTCGCAGAAAGCCGCTTTATTTGACACACTCAGTCTATCATATTTTTTTACAGGCTGTCAATGAAAGGAAATCATTTTTCGGCAAAAGAAGTGCTTGACATCATAAAAACCTTGTGCTACACTATTGACAATTTGTAAAGAAATATCCAATGACACCCCATAGAGAAGAAAGGAGCAAAATACATTGAAGTACATTTTATCCAATGCAAAGGTATTTCTGCAGGACGAATTTGTAAAAACCAACGTATTTATTGACAATGACAAGATTTCCAATATCTCCGCCGCAGCCCCTGAAAATGGCAGCGTTGTTTTTGATTTGGAGGGTTATGTGATATTTCCCGGTTTGATTGATGTCCATACACATCTGAGAGAACCGGGATTTTTTTATAAAGAAACCATTGAAACAGGCTCCCTTGCCGCAGCCCATGGTGGTTTTACCACCATCTGTGCCATGCCAAACCTAAAACCCGTGCCAGACTGTAAAGAGACATTGGAACCACAATTGGACGCTATCCGAAAAGCAGCACGCATTGAGGTTTTGCCTTATGGTGCAATCACAAAAGGTGAAAAAGGTCTGGAACTGGCAGACTTCGACGAGATTTATCAGGATGTCTGTGCCTTTTCTGATGATGGGCGTGGTGTACAAAATGATGAAATGATGAGAGAAGCAATGAAAATCGTAAAAAAATATGATAAAATCGTAGCTGCTCATTGTGAAGTCAATGCGCTTTTGCATGGTGGATATATCCATGATGGTGCTTATGCTGCCGCCCACGGTCACAAAGGTATCTGTTCTGAAAGTGAGTGGAAACAGGTAGAGCGTGACTTGGAACTCGTTCGGGAAACAGGCTGCGACTATCATGTCTGCCATATTTCCACAAAAGAAAGTGTGGAACTTATTCGGCAAGCAAAAAAAGAAGGCTTGCCCGTTTCCTGCGAAACAGCACCCCATTATCTTGTGTTTACGGAAATGGATTTGCAAGAGGACGGACGGTTTAAAATGAATCCGCCCCTCAGAAGCAAAGCAGACCAAGATGCCCTTTTGGCAGGGATAGAAGACGGCACCATCGACATGATTGCCACAGACCATGCACCACACACTTTGGAAGAAAAAAGCAAAGGACTGGCACACAGCATGATGGGTGTCGTAGGATTGGAAACTGCTTTCCCTATTCTGTATACAGAACTGGTGAAAAAGGGTATCCTATCTTTAGAGAAACTCATTAGCCTTATGCACACTAACCCTGCCAAACGTTTTGGCATCGGCTCACCTTTGGCTGTGGGAATGCCTGCAAACCTGACAGTATACGACCTTACAGCGTCCTATACTGTTGATCCGGAAACCTTCCTTTCTAAGGGCAGAAGCACACCCTTTGCAGGCAGAGAGGTTTTCGGAAAATGCAAATTGACATTGTTTCAAGGCAAACCTGCCTTTTGGGACAAAGCAGACACAACATTAGATATATTTGCAAAAAAGCTGTAAAAATGGTACGATAAATTGTTACTGATTTCATTTCAAATGATGATAATTATTTTAAGGAGGAATTGCGAATATGCCAAAGAGAACTGACCTGAAAAAAATCCTGATTATCGGCTCCGGTCCTATTGTTATTGGACAGGCTGCGGAATTTGACTACGCAGGCACACAAGCGTGTCTTGCCCTAAAAGAAGAAGGCTTTGAGGTGGTACTGGTAAACTCAAACCCTGCAACCATCATGACGGATACCACCATTGCGGATAAAGTTTATATGGAACCTTTGACACTGGAATATGTGGCAAAAATCCTCCGCTATGAGCGTCCTGATGCAATTCTGCCCGGTATCGGCGGTCAAACCGGTCTGAACCTTGCTATGCAGCTGGAAAAGAAAGGGATTCTGAGAGAGTGCCAAGTAGAGCTGCTCGGCACAAGCTGTGAAAGTATCGAACGTGCCGAAGACAGAGAACTGTTTAAAGAACTGTGTCAAAATATCGGAGAGCCCGTTATCCCTTCCCAGATTACCTATTCTGTTGAAGAAGCCATTGAAGCAGCAAACAAAATCGGCTATCCTGTTGTGCTTCGTCCTGCTTTCACATTGGGCGGCACCGGTGGTGGCTTTGCCAACAATGAAAAAGAACTGATTGAAATTATGGAAAACGCACTGAAACTTTCCCCTGTTCATCAGGTGTTGGTGGAAAAGAGCGTAAAAGGCTATAAAGAAATTGAATTTGAAGTTATGCGTGATGGCACAGACCAAGCCATTGCCATCTGCGGCATGGAAAATATCGACCCCGTTGGTGTACACACAGGCGACTCCATTGTTGTTGCACCAATCCTCACACTAAATGACCACGATTTCCATATGCTGAAGGACAGTGCATTGAAAATCATCCGTTCCCTGAAAATTGAAGGTGGTTGCAATGTGCAGTTTGCTCTTGATCCCAACTCTTCTCAGTATTATCTGATTGAGGTAAACCCTCGTGTTTCCCGTTCTTCCGCACTGGCTTCCAAAGCAAGCGGATATCCCATTGCAAGAGTGACAGCAAAAATTGCTGTAGGCATGACATTGGACGAAATCAAAATCTCCGAAACAAATGCAAATTTTGAGCCACAGCTTGACTACATTGTAGCCAAAATGCCCCGTTTCCCCTTCGACAAATTTGCAACAGCTGCAAATACCCTTGGCACACAGATGAAAGCGACAGGAGAAGTTATGGGTATTGGCAAAACCGTAGAAGAAGCACTTTTGAAATCCATGCGTTCTTTGGAAATCGGTGTCTGCCATCTGCATATGGCAAAATTCGATGATACACCAAACGATGAACTGCTTTCCTATATTGCAGAAAGTCCTGACGACCGTATCTATGCCATTGCACAGCTCATCCGAAACGGTGTATCACTGGACAAAATCTTCGATGCAACAAAGATTACGGTATTCTTCTTGGAATGCTTAAAACACATTGTAGACTACGAGCAGAAACTGAAAGACAATAAATATGATAAAGCTTTGCTGACAGAAGCAAAGAAAATTGGTTTTTCCGACCAGTATATTGCATCTCTCTGGGACTGCAAGGAAACAGAAATTTTCAATCTGAGAAAAGACATGAATCTGTTCCCTGCTTATAAAATGATTGAAACAAGCGGCTGTGGCGGTTATATTCCCTACTTCTACTCAACTTATGAAGATGGCAACGAATCCCGTATCAGCGACAAAAAGAAAATCATTGTATTGGGTTCCGGTCCCATTCGTATTGGACAAGGTGTAGAATTTGACTATTCCACTGTACACGCTGTTACCACCATCAAAGAGTATGGTTACGAATCCATCATTATCAACAACAACCCAGAAACCGTATCCACAGACTATACCACCAGTGACAAATTATACTTTGAACCACTGACTGTAGAAGACGTTATGAATATCGTGGAGTTGGAAAAACCTATGGGTATCATCGCTTCCCTTGGTGGGCAGACTGCCATCAATCTGGCTCAGCCCCTGATGGAACGTGGAGTTACCATCATTGGTACAGATGTTGCAGCCATTGAACGGGCAGAAAACAGAGATTCCTTTGAAAAAATCATGGAGGAACTGAACATTCCACAGCCAAAAGGTCATGCGGTTACCAATATTGAAGATGGTGTGAAAGCAGCAGCGGAAATCGGCTATCCTGTACTGGTACGCCCCAGCTACGTTTTGGGCGGCCGTGCCATGCAGATTGTGGCAAACGAAGATGCACTCCGCACTTACCTAAAAACAGCAGTAGAAATCAATGAAGATCAGCCTGTATTGGTAGACAAATATATTCAAGGTAAGGAATTGGAAGTAGACGCTGTATGTGACGGTTATGATGTATTTGTTCCCGGTATCATGGAACACGTAGAACGTACTGGTATCCACTCCGGTGACTCCATCAGCGTATACCCTACCTTCAGCGTATCTGCAAAAGCAAAGGGCAAAATTTTGGAATACACAAAGAAACTTGGTCTGGGTATCGGTATTCGTGGTTTGTTTAACATTCAGTTTATTGTCGCAAAAAACGATGATGTCTATGTAATCGAAGTAAATCCACGTTCTTCCAGAACCGTTCCTTTCCTGTCCAAGGCAACAGGTTATTCTCTGGCAGACATTGCCACACTTGTCATTCTTGGCAAAACCTTAAAGGAGCAAGGCATTTTCGGCATCTATCCCAACGAAAAACAGAGATGGTATGTAAAAGTTCCTGCATTCTCCTTCTCCAAACTTCACGGAATGGACACCTATCTGTCCCCCGAAATGAAATCCACAGGGGAAGCCATTGGCTACGACAACAAGTTAAACCGTGCTTTGTACAAAGCATTACAGGCATCTGGTATGCACATTCTGAACTATGGCACAGTATTTGCTACTATTGCAGATAAAGACAAGGAAGAAGCTCTTCCCCTGATTCGCCGTTTC
This sequence comes from Anaerotignum sp., assembly GCA_020024255.1. Taxonomy (GTDB): domain Bacteria; phylum Bacillota; class Clostridia; order Lachnospirales; family Anaerotignaceae; genus Anaerotignum. The sequence goes on along the minus strand of JAHHTX010000013.1, from coordinate 4,451 downwards.
TATGAATTGGGCTTTAACATTGAAGCAACAAAGGGTACTGCCGCATTTTTGAAAGAGCATGGTATCCGTACCAGAATCAGAGCAAAGATCAGTGAAGGCAGTGATGAAATCATCGAATCTATCCGTCATGGTTATGTTTCCTATGTTATCAACACCAGAGATATCAATTCCGACAAAGAAATGAATGACGGTTGGGAAATCCGCCAATGTGCCGTGGAAAACAATGTTACCATGTTTACCGCATTGGATACGGTAAGAGTTCTTCTAGATGTTCTGGAAGAAACAACTCTGTGCATCTCAACTATTGACGCATAAAGCAGGAGGTTTGTTTTGAATCAATCCATCTTTACTATAAAAAGCAATCAACACTTAACAGACTCGGTACTGAAAATGGTAATGGCAGGAGATACTTCTGCCATTACCACACCGGGTCAGTTTATCAATATCAAATTAGATGGTTTTTTTCTTCGTCGTCCCATTTCTGTATGTGACTACGATGAAAAAACTGTTACAATCCTTTATAAAGTTGTAGGGAAAGGGACTCATTGTCTTTCCACTTTACCAACAGGCATGCCCCTTGACGTTTTAACCGGTCTTGGCAATGGCTACGACATAGAAAAAAGCGGACAAACTCCCCTGCTGATTGGCGGCGGTGTAGGTGTTCCGCCTATGTATCGTCTGGCAAAAGATCTCATCAAACAAAAGAAAAAACCCATTGTCATACTGGGTTTCCGTACCAAAAAAGAAGAATTCTATGCAAATGAGTTTCGTGAACTGGGTGCAGTTGTACATATTGCAACGGAAGACGGCTCCCTTGGTACAAAAGGCTTTGTCACAGATATCATAAAATCCCTTTCCGATTACAGCTACTTCTATGCCTGTGGTCCCGAAGCCATGCTGAAAGCCGTATCGGATACCACCATAACAAGTGGTCAGCTCAGTTTTGAAGAACGCATGGGATGCGGATTCGGTGCGTGCATGGGATGCAGCTGTAAAACAAAATATGGTACAAAACGCATTTGCAAAGATGGCCCTGTACTGGAAAAGGAGGAAATCATATGGTAAACACAAAAGTTACCCTGAGCGGACTTACATTGGATAACCCCATTATTCCTGCCAGTGGTACTTTCGGCTACGGCTATGAATTTGCAGAGCTGTATGACATCAATATCCTTGGTTCCTTCTCTTTCAAAGGAACCACAAAAGAACCTCGTTTCGGCAATCCCACACCCCGTATTGCAGAATGTACAGCAGGATTGATAAACGCAGTAGGTTTGCAGAATCCCGGCATCGAAAAAGTGATTGCAGAAGAACTGCCTAAAATGAAACAATGTTTTCATAAACCGGTCATTGCCAATATCAGTGGTTTTTCAATAGAGGAATACGCTTACTGCTGTGAAAAGATTGATAAAGAAGAACAGGTAGGCATCATCGAAGTCAATGTAAGCTGTCCCAATGTACATCACGGGGGCATGGCATTCGGCACAAGCCCTGAAGCTGCAGCGGAAGTAACCCGTGCCGTCAAAGCTGTTACTACAAAACCTGTCTATATGAAATTAAGTCCCAATGTCACAGACATTGCTGCTGTTGCAAAAGCTTGTGAGGAAGCAGGTGCAGACGGCATCAGTTTGATCAATACTATTATGGGCATGCGAATAGATTTAAAAACAAAGCGTCCGGTTGTTGCCAATAAAATGGGGGGATTTTCCGGTAGTGCAATCTTCCCTGTTGCCTTGCGAATGGTTTATGAAGTTTCCAAAGCTGTAAACATACCTGTCATTGGTATGGGCGGTGTTTCCTCTGCGGAGGACGTATTGGAAATGATGCTGGCAGGTGCAACAGCAGTTCAGATAGGTGCTGCCAATTTGGTAGACCCCTTTATCTGTAAAAAAATTATTGAAGAATTGCCTGATGTAATGAATCGGTACAACATAGAAGACTTGAAAACTATCATTGGAGGTGCACATAATGAGTAAAGATGTCATCATCGCCTGTGATTTTCATGGAAAAGAAGAACTCCTTTCCTTCTTAGATAAATTTACAGAGGAAAAACCTTTTTTGAAAATCGGCATGGAATTGTTCTATGCGGCAGGGCCAGATATTGTACGGGAATTAAAAGCAAGAGGGCACAAGATTTTCTTGGATCTGAAACTCCATGATATTCCCAATACCGTAAAAAAAGCGATGGCTGTTCTGTCCAATCTGGACGTTGACCTTTGCAATGTACACGCAGCAGGCACTATCGCCATGATGGAGGCGGCAAAGGAGGGGTTGACACATCCTGACGGAACACGCCCCCTGCTCATTGCCGTAACCCAGCTGACTTCTACCAGTGAGGAGCGGATGCAGAATGACCTCTTAATCTCTCAGCCTCTTGATGAAGTAGTTATGCACTATGCAAAAAATACAAAAGCTGCCGGTTTAGACGGCGTTGTTTGCTCTCCTCTGGAAGCAGGTAAGGTTAAAGCGGTTTGTGGCAAAGACTTCTTAACCATTACCCCCGGTGTACGTTTTGCTGACGGGGACAAAGGCGATCAGGTGCGTATCACAACACCGGAAAAAGCAAGAGAACTGGGTTCCGACTATATTGTTGTTGGACGTCCCATTACACAGGCAGCAGATCCTGTTGCCGCATATAGAAGATGTGTTTCAGAATTTTTAGGAGGCGAAAAAGCATGAAAAAACAGATTGCAAAAGACCTGTTATCCATTGGTGCAGTATTTCTGCGTCCAGAAGAACCTTTTACATGGGCAAGCGGTATCCAAAGCCCGATTTATTGTGACAACCGCCTGACATTGACGGCTCCTGCCGTGCGGACACGCATTGAAAATGCACTGGCAGAAACAATTAAAAAAGAATACCCTGACTGCGAAGTTCTTATGGGAACAAGTACAGCAGGCATAGCTCACGCTGCCATTGTAGGGCATATTCTGGATATGCCTATGGGATATGTTCGCTCCGGACATAAAGACCATGGCAGACATAACCAGATTGAAGGCAAACTGGAAAAAGGTCAAAAGGTTGTTGTGGTAGAAGATTTAATCTCTACAGCCGGCAGTGCCATCGAAGTAGTTAATGTACTTCGTGAAGCGGGAGCAGAGGTTCTGGGTATTGTCAGCATCTTTACCTATGGCATGAAAAAAGGTCTGGATCGTCTGGCTGAAGCCAATGTAAAAAATGTCAGCCTCTCCAATTTTGATGCTGTTGCAGAAGTAGCTGCAGAAGAAGGCTATATTAAGGAATCCGATATTGCAAAGCTTATGGCATTCCGTAATAATCCAAATGACGAAAGTTGGAGGACTGATAGGTAATGAAGAATCTCATTGATATTACAGATTTAACTGTAGAAGAAATTGACGGGCTTATTGCTACAGCAAATGATATTATTGCAAATCCCGATAAATACTGTGAAGCCTGCCGCAGAAAAAAACTGGCAACACTGTTTTTTGAGCCTTCCACCAGAACACGCCTGAGCTTTGAAGCCGCAATGCTGGAACTGGGCGGCAGCGTTTTGGGTTTCTCCGAAGCCAGTAGCAGTTCTGCATCAAAAGGCGAAAGCGTTTCCGACACCGTGCGTATTGTAGGATGCTATGCAGACATCATTGCCATGCGACATCCCAAAGAAGGTGCACCCATGGTGGCTTCTATGCACTCCCCCGTACCCATTATCAATGCAGGTGACGGTGGGCACAACCATCCTACACAGACATTAACCGACCTTTTAACCATTAAACGGGAAAAGGGACATTTCGACAATTTAACGGTGGGTCTTTGCGGCGACTTGAAATTCGGACGGACAGTACACTCCCTCATTCATGCCCTATCTCGTTATACAGGGATTCATTTTGTACTGATTTCTCCAGACGAGTTATGTCTGCCGGAATATATCATTCATGATGTATTGGAAAAGAAAAATATTTCTTATGAAGCAACCGGTGACTTAGAGGCAGTAATGCCAAAACTGGATATTTTGTATATGACAAGGGTACAGCAGGAACGTTTCTTTAATGAAGCCGACTACATTCGTCTGAAAGACAGCTATATCCTCACGCTGGACAAGCTAAAAAATGCGAAAAAAGACCTTTGCATTCTGCACCCTCTGCCCAGAGTAAACGAAATTGCCACCAGTGTAGACGAGGATAGCCGTGCTTGCTACTTCAAACAGGCACAAAACGGCAAATATATTCGTATGGCACTGATTTTGAAACTGTTGGAGGTGGAAGTATCATGAAAATAGACCCCATTCAAAACGGAATTGTCATTGACCATATTACCGCAGGCAAAAGCATGGATTTATACCATTTTCTGCATCTGGAAGAGCTTGACTGCTCCGTTGCCATTTTGAAAAATGTATCCAGCAACAAAACAGGAAAAAAAGATATCATTAAAATTGACCGTGTTCTGGATATGGACTGGGGCGTTCTTGGCTATATTGACCCCCACATCACCAT
>JAHHTX010000122.1 GCA_020024255.1 Anaerotignum sp. | reverse complement strand
ATAATATCCATAATTACAACTCCTTTTTCCCCTCTTACTCCGAATCCAAACAATCCGTTTCTTCTGCTTTACACAGATACAGTTTTTATTTGCACAAAGCAGAAAAATTCAATTTGCTATCGCATTTTTACAGCAGAACGGCTGTTGGAAACAAATTCTTCAATAAACATTTCATTTTCTTTGCTTTCTGCCTGCCGATACTGTTCCTTGCTGATTTCTTTTAATTTTTCGATGGTCAAAACTTCTTTTTTTGCTTCCAGAAGTTCCTCTTTTTTCAACGCTTCTTCTTCTTTTATTCCGCTAAGCACAATCTGCTCCTGCTTGATTTTGTGCATTTGCTGCACCAGATAATTCTCATAGTTAATGGCTTCAAAAGGGGTGATGCCACTGCTTTTCTTATTATTAAAAGAAATAACAAACGAGTTCCTTTTCTGTTCCATGGCTTCAATTTTTTCTTCCTGCCGGACAATTCTGTTGATGATTTTGGCGTGCTCATTTTTGATAATCTCCAGCTTATCGTTTTTGTACTTGAGAACCGGTTCCAATCGAAAAGAATATTTTTTCATGCGTACATCCTCCTGTATCCTTAACTATTGATAATTTCGTCCAAAGAAGCCATGATTTCATCATAGGTAAAACGTTCCCTTATACCTTGCTTCAAAAAATCATTTACCATATCTATTTTGGAAATAGCATAGTCCACGCTGCTGTTTGTCCCTGCTTTGTAAGCACCAATGGCAATCAAATCAGCGTTTTTCTCATAAACACTCAAAATATCCCTGAGCTTTGATGCAAGCTCCTTATGTTCTGGAGAAACAATGGCATTCATTAGTCGGGAAATGCTTGCATTGATATCAATGGCAGGGAAGTGATTGGCGTTGGCAAGCTTTCTGGTAAGGACAATATGTCCGTCCAAAATACCACGGACTGTATCGGCAATTGGTTCGTTGGTGTCGTCCCCTTCCACCAAAACCGTGTAAATTCCCGTAATAGAGCCTTCCTCGAAATTACCACTCCTTTCCAACAGCTTGGGCAGTTCTGCATATATAGAAGGTGTATACCCTCGAGCAATAGGTGGTTCACCTACAGCAAGACCAATTTCACGCTGTGCCATGGAAAAACGGGTCAAAGAGTCCATCATCAACAATACATCTTTCCCCTGATTTTTGAAATACTCCGCAATGGCAGTTGCCACAACAGGGCATTTGGAACGCAGCATTGCAGGCTGGTCAGAGGTTGCCACAACCAATACAGAACGTGCCAAACCTTCTTTTCCTAAGTCATCTTGTACAAATTCCAAAACTTCTCGTCCACGTTCTCCGACAAGTGCAATAACGTTAATATCCGCCTTGACATTTTTGGCAATCATACCCAAAAGGGTACTTTTGCCCACACCACTGCCGGCAAATATACCGACCCTCTGTCCTTTTCCGATGCTGAGCATACCGTCAATGGCTTTGATTCCAAAGTCCATACGTTCTCGAATAGGTGGTCTTGTCAAAGGATTGATATAAGGATTTTGTACAGAATGATACTGGTCTGCTTTAAATTCGCTGAGTCCGTCTATAGGTCTGCCAAGAGCATCTATAATACGTCCTTTCAAAAAATCCCCTACAGGAATCCGCAGCTGCTGTCTTGTATTTCTTACAAAATTCCCTGCCGAAATGCCTGCCATATTTTCATAGGGCATCAATAGAATTTTGTCATCCTTAAAGCCAACTACTTCGGCAAGCACCTGTCCATTGGAGTTTTCGCTGTAAATGTTGCAAATATCCCCAATTCCTGCCTTGCCGCCTGAGGCTTCAATGGTCATCCCAACAATATTTTCAATTTTTCCGATATGGCTTACGGTTTCTGCATTGTATACCATTTCCGGCATATTTTGAAACACCGACACCACCTCCGTCTTTAAATTCCTGTACTGTTCAAAATCTCCTTTATATTTTCCATCTGCGTCGATGCA
>JAHHTX010000121.1 GCA_020024255.1 Anaerotignum sp. | reverse complement strand
CTTTTTATCCCTGCATTTTTGCAAATTCGTTCATCTGCTCTGTTGTATAACCGTTTTTATTGGTTTCCCAATTCTTCATTTTATCATTCTGAATACCATACATTGCATTCATCTTCGAGTATTCATTGATATTGCTCAGTGCCCAGCTAACATTGTAGTTACATGGAAGAACCAGTACATTATCCAGTAAAAATGCCTCTGCTTCTGCATATGCTTCATATCTTCTATCCATGTCATCACAGATTTTATCAGCTGCCTTTACCATTTCAGTATAGGTTTTATAATCCTCAATCAATTCTTTTGTCGCTTCAGTTTCTTCTACATCATTGATATAGGAATGTTCTATTGAATAAATAGCATTATCCTCCCCATAAACCTCCTGCCAAAGATAGTTTTGTGGGTCACCATAGTCTGCACCCCATCCGTTCATAGAGATAGAATGCAAACGAGGAGCACGAACTTCCTGTGTTAAGCTGGAAATATAAGTCTTAATATTCAGTTTAACATAATCTTCACCCAAACTATCGGCGAAACATTGTGCCAATACATTTGCACTGTCTAATGCTGTCTGGCTGGAGGCTTTGATATAATGATCAATTTCTACCGGAAAACTAACTCCCAAGGCAGTCAATTCTTCGATTGCCTGCTGTTTGTACTGTTTTGCCTTTTCTTTATCCAATCTTGAAGGTGTTTCTCCGTTTGTTTCCGGTAAACCTAATTTTTCTGCAACCAAATCAGTATAATCTCTACCATCCGAAGTATAAGTTAACCCCTTCATGGTATAGAAATTATTTTCACATTTTAAAGGATTGATGGTATTTGTTCTCTTAAAGTATTCAACAAGGTCTAATCCATAGTACCAAGATTTTCGGAATGCTTCATTTGCGGCCGCGGTGTTCCAGTTTTTATCCGGTGTACCATCCTCTTTTTTCTTATCATAATTTAAATGGAATTGATAAGAGTATTTTACCGGACGCATTTCAACCAAATAATCATAATATGGATGATCTTTATTATCATGAATGGTTTTTAGATTGCTTTCTGTTAGGCTAACACTATCAATCTCCCCACTCTGATACAGTTGAAATGCTACGTCGTTCGACTCAACCATCTTCATCGTTACCGTATCAAACAAACTGCAATCTTTATCCCAATACATTGGATTCTTTGTATATACTTTTTCATTTCCCTGAATATAGGACGTCATTGTATAACAACCATTATACCACATTGTTTCATTATCAACTGCTTTAAAAGCATCGACACCAATTTCATCAATCTGTTTTTGAGAAGCCGGATATAAACAGTTATATGCTGCCACAGTATAAAAATATGGTTTTGGCGCAACACAAGTATAAACCAGTGTGTGTTCATCAACAACCTCAAGTCCTACCATTTCACGGAATTTTGACCCTTTTTCTCCGGTAAGCGCCTTTGCTTCTTCTTCCGATAAAGTTTTGGTATACTCATAATATTCTGATGCACCTTTTATCAATTCATTTGGCATAGAAGTATTATAAGAGTCATTTTTATAGAAATTTAAAACCCATTCCAATCCGGTAGCAAAATCTTCCGCGGTACATTCTGCTTTTTCGTTTCCATTAACATCTACCCATTTTACTCCATCACGCAGATGGAAAGTCCATGTCACACCTCCATCAGTTGTTTCCCAACTTTCCGCAATAGCTGGAACGATTCCGCCTTTTGTGTCTGCCTCCACAAGCCCATCTACTAGGTTAGTGAGATTTTCGCTATCTTCTTGACGCTGTGCATAAAGAATATTAAATGTTTCCATTTCACGGCTGCTAAGTTTTGAAATTACCAAATCACGAATTTCATTTTCTGACTTAGCTTCTTTTTCTGTAGATTTATCTGACTGCTTATTTTCGTCTTTGCTTCCATCCTTTTTCTGCTGTGTTTCTCCACCACCACATCCACTTAATGCAAGTGACATAGCCAACGCAAATATCAATAATTTATTCACTGTCTTTTTCATATTTTTTCTCCTTCATTGTTTTATC
>JAHHTX010000120.1 GCA_020024255.1 Anaerotignum sp. | reverse complement strand
CGGACATTTGGTCGCTGTTATGGATCAGCTTTTGGCAAAGCAGAGATAAGAAAAGTGTCAAGGGGGACTGAAAAGGGAGAGTTAATTGGAGTTTTAAAAGAATTATAGGGAAGGGAGTGCTATGAAAAGATGCATAAATTTGTAATTAAACAGCCAATTAAAACAACAGATAACAAGTTATTGGGCAATGAACTTTTATTTGCTGTGGAAAAAGGAGAAAATGACCAAAGCAATGATTATGGAGCAGCAGATGCGATATCCTCGTTTTTGATCCAGAACAGCAGCAAGATTGACCGTTCTGCACTAAACTTTATGACTTTTACCCCTAATCTGCTATTTAAAAATGTACCCAAAATGTTTAAGGCAGAGGAACTTGTCATTCAGATCGAAGATGCAGTTATCGTACATCCATTAGCACAAAAAATGGTGCAACGGTATAAAGAACAGGGATACTGTGTTGCAATCAATGACTTCCAATTTATGCCGAGATATTTTGGTTTTATGGAGTATACAGATTACATCAAAATAAATGTCAGAGAAACAAAGAATACGCAAGTGGATAATATGATTCGGATGGCAAAGGGATTTGGCAAAATGTGCATTGCTACGAATATTGAGTCTGAAGACATATACAATTTCGCAAAGAAATTTAACTTTGATTATTTTGAAGGTTCTTATGTTTCTAAGGCTGCTATTGTTAAAACCAATAAGATTCAGTATATGCAAAGTAACTTTTTCCAGCTTTTGGTGGCAGTTACAAGAGATTTGCCTGATGTAGATGAGATTCAGATGATTATTGAAAGAGATGCTTCTCTTACTTATGAGTTGCTGCGTCTGGTAAACTCTGTTCACTTTGCACTGCGTCATCGGACAGCATCGGTAAAACAGGCGATTATGGTGTTAGGGATTGAGCAGTTGAAAAAATGGGTATATCTGTTGAGTTTTGACCAATCAGGACAAAAAACATCTGAAGATATGCTGAAAATTTCCTTTATGCGTGCGACATTCTGCTCAGAACTTTTTCAGTATGCGAAAGAAATGCCAATCAATAAATCGGAAGCATATTTGATGGGAATGTTGTCTGCTTTGACCCTTATGGTAGACGCTACAATGGAAGAACTGCTTGAAGAGATTCCTGTACAAGAAACCATTAAAAAGGCACTGATTCGTCATGAAGGCAGATGTGGTATTTTGTATGAATTAGTACTTTGTTATGAAACTGCACAGTGGGACAGAATGAAAGAATGTGCTGAAGAATTGGGCATTCCTACAGATGCTATTGCTCAGGTATATATGGATTGTCAGGAAGAAGTCAATAATATCTGGCTTGAACTGTCGCAGAGTAATTTTGAAGAAAGCGAAGAGGAAAAAGCCTTGGCAAAATTGTAAAACAAAATACTTATGGCAAAGACTCTCTGCAGTGCAGAGAGTTTTTGCCATATAAAATATTTTGGAAATATATTCGATAGATGTACAGATGAACTATAATAAAAATATAGTCTATGCCGATAAATATATAAGAGAGTATTTTAGCTGTGCCAGATACAAGATAACAGAAAAAAGAAGAGTTGTTTTTTGTATTATATTTTTTAGAAAGTTAGGGTGATAATATGACATCTATGATTTCAGGAATGGGTTCATCTGCAATGATGAATGCAATGAGCACAAAAAGACTGACTGGTCTTGCCAGTGGTTTGGATACGGACGCTTTGGTTGAAGGTATGACTGCCGGTACAAGAGGAAAAATTGCGAAAGCAAAACAAAATAAGCAGAGTTTGCTGTGGAAAATGGATTCATACCGTTCCATCAGTTCTAAGTTGATTGCATTTCAGAAGAAGTTTACTGACTATTCATCTTCTACAAACCTGCGCGGGGCTGCAATATTTGGGAAAAATATGATTACTGCACAGGGAACAAACAGTAAGTATGTTACTGTTAGTGGAAATGGGAACAATGCATCCAACTTGGAAATTTTAGGTGTAACGCAGATGGCAAGTCAAGCAAGTTTTACAACAGGTATGGTTTCTTCTGGTGTATTGACTGGTGATACTGGAAATACAGGTGATGTAACTGTAAGTAATATGGCTGGCGAATCTATTAC
>JAHHTX010000119.1 GCA_020024255.1 Anaerotignum sp. | reverse complement strand
GTGTATATATATGAAAATAAGTGGTAATTATTGACATTTTATTGTGCTTTTGATATTATAAAACAAAAGTAAAGTGAATATTATACTTTTATTGTTTTTGTGTATGAAAATCTCCGGACTGTAAAAAGCCGGAGAAAGATGAATGTCAGGTTTTGGATAAAGGAGGAAAAACATGAAAAAGACATTATCAAAAGTGCTTGCACTTAGCATGGCAGCTTCGTTACTTTTAGGTGGCTGCGGCGGTGCAGGGGAAAAGGAAACAACTTCAAATACTGAAAATGGAACAGACAAGAATACCAGTGCTGAAAAAGAAAAGAAAGAAATTAAAAATTTAGTTCTGGCAAGACTTGCAACACGAGAAATAGAAACTTTTAATATTCTGTACAGCCAAAGCTTTTCTGACTTTGAAAATCTGACAAACCTGACAGAACCACTTTTGGAAGTGGACACTCACGGAAAATTGGTTGCTTGTCTTGCAGATGAATGGGGCACAGAGGATAAGGGATTAAACTGGAAGTTCCACATTCGTGAAGGTGTAAAATGGGTTGATGTCAACGGTAAGGAAAAAGCAGATGTTACTTCCTATGACTTTGCAACCGGTATGGAATGGGTGTTGAATTTCCATAAAAATGAATCTTCTCATACATCTCAGCCAATTGACTTGATTGATGGTGCAAAGGAATATTATGAATATACAAAACAATTGACAAAAGAAGAAGCATATGCTTTAGAAGCAGGTGAAGGCTCAAAATTCCAGGAAATGGTTGGAATTGCAACACCGGATGCAAACACAATTACTTATCGCTGCACAGGAGAAAAACCGTATTTTGATTCTCTTGCAACATGGGCAGGTATGTATCCAATGTCCCAGGCAATGGTAGAAGAGCTGGGTGTTGATGGTGTTAAGAGTATGAATAACGAAACAATGTGGTATAACGGTTGCTATACCATGACATCGTATATTCAAGGCAACGAAAAAGTATTTACAAAAAATGAGTCTTATTGGGATAAAGAATGTAATTTATTTGATACTGTCACAGTAAAAATGGTAGAGTCAAATGATGTTGCATATCAGCTGTATCAGTCCGGAGAAGTGGATTCTTGCACATTGACAGAAAGCAACCTCAGCACAATCAATAGCAATCCTGACAATGAATTTTATAATTATCTAACTGAAACTCCTGCGGATAAATACCCTTATCAAATTCGCTTTAATTTTGATAAACGCAAGGAAGATGGTACCCCGGATACAAATTGGAATAAGGCAGCAGCGAACGAAGCATTTCGTCTTTCATGGTACTATGGTCTTGATTTAAAAGAGTACTATAAGAGATCGAATCCGATTGAACCAATGAGCTGTGAAAATGAATATTACAGCATGAAAGGATTCTTGTATACTTCGGATGGAAAAGATTACACCGAACTGGTACATAAAGAATTAGGATTACCGGAACTGAATGGTGAAACTATTGTTCGTTTGGACACAGATAAAGCAAAACAGTACAAAGACCAGGCAGTAGAGGAGCTGACCGCTCTGGGTGTTACATTCCCTGTTGAGGTTGACTACTATATTTCAGGCAGCAACCAAACTGCACTGGATAACGCAAATGTACTGGCACAGATTTTCTCCACCAACCTTGGTGATGATTATGTAAAATTGAATATCAAGACTTATGTTTCCAGCGCTTCTAAGGAAGTCTACACCCCTGCTAAACATTCTGTTACTGTTGGATCCGGTTGGGGCGCAGACTATGGTGACCCACAAAACTACCTTGTTCAGGAAGCATATGGCTATGATAATGCTTACTATTCCAATCTTTATACCAGAATCAACGAAGTAAAAGAGGACGAAAGCACCAAAGCATTACTGAATACTTATAAAGAATACACTAAGATGCTGGAAGAAGCAGACTCCATCACAGAAGATATGGATGCAAGATATGAAGCGTTTGCAAAAGTAGAAGCATACCTGATTCAGCATGGTTTATCCATACCTCAGTATTACGCAACAGGTTGGAGCTTAACCAAAATCAATCCATACAGCCAGATGAGGGCAGTATTTGGTTGCCAGAATGATAAAATGAAAAACTGGGAAACCAATGAGGATGGATATACCACCGAAGAAATGAATGTGATAAAAGAAGAGTATATCAAAAAAGCATAAAGTGATTTAGGAAAACGCAGAGAGCGAAAAAACTCTCTGCATTTTCTTTATGATATAAAGAAAAATTTAAACAAAATATACTGTAAAAATTTTATAT
>JAHHTX010000118.1 GCA_020024255.1 Anaerotignum sp. | reverse complement strand
TATATATACACAATATTTGATATATAATTCATGTCAAGTTTCATAATACAACGTTAAAATCTGATATGTTTTATCTTTTCTTTTTTAAATCACACCTTTTTATCTGATAAATATTAGTATTTACTTTTTAAAATAAAATGAATCGTTTTCACAGATTTATAGATTATGCCTTTTTATCGTGCTCTGCTGCAATAACATTCATCTCTTCTGTTGTATATCCATCCTGACTGGTTTCCCAATTTTTCATCTTTTCATTCTGAATACCATACAGAGCTTTCATCTTACTATATGGATTGATTTTTGTTAAAACCCATCCAGTATTATAATAGTTTGGAATAGTCAAAGCATGCTGAATCAGATATGCTTCTGCCTTTGCATAAGCTGCATATCTTGCATCCAAATCGTCACAAATTTTGTTTGCCTGCTCTACTAAGCTTGTGTATTCACGGTAAGCATCCAAAAGTGCCTTATTGGTTTCATCTTCCACAACATCGTTGATGTTAGATACTACTCTGGAATAGTATGCGGTGTCATTACCATATGTTTCCTGTCCCAGATAGTTTTGAGGGTCACCATAGTCTGCACTCCATCCAGAAATGTTGATTGATTGCAGCTGCGGGTCATGAACTTCTTTAGACAGACTGGAAATATATGTTTTGATATTTAATTTTACAAAATCATCACCCAAACTATCGGAAATTGCCTGCTGAAGAACAATTGCAGTATCCAGCGCTGCCTGATTTCCGCCGGAAACAAAGTAATCAACCTGAACCGGGAAGGTAATATCCAAATCTCCCAATTCTTTCATTGCCTGTTCTTTATATTGTTTTGCTTTATCTGCATCCAATCTAGCCATTGTTTTGCCGTTTGGATTTTCGAGCCCCAATTCATTGCGAACCAATTCTGTATACTCTGTACCGTCAGAAGTATACAGCAATCCCTTCATGGTATAGTAATTGTTTTCGCAGCTCATTGGATGAATTCCGTTTATTCTGCTGTAAGAAGGTGCAAGGTCTAAACCATAATACCATGCTAATCGAAATGCTTCATTAGCAGCAACCGTATTCCATTCTGTATCCGGTGTTCCATCTTCTTTATTTTTAAAATAATTAAAATGAATCTGGTAAGAGCGGAAATCTAAAGGCCATTCTACTAACTGTGTATTATATTTATTTTCTTTGTTTGCACTAATTGTTTTTAAATTACTCTCTGTCAGGTTGACATAATCAATTTCATTGCTTTGGTACAACTGAAAAGCAACATCATTGGATTCCACCATCTTAACAGTAACTGTATCAAATAACTTACAATCTTTGTCCCAGTAATTTGGATTCTTTGTAAATACCTTTTCATTGTTCTGAATATAAGATGTCATAGTATAGCAGCCATTGTACCACATATTTTCATTGTTCATAGACTTGATACCGTCAACACCCAATTCATCTACCAAACCTTGAGCTAAAGGATACAAACAACCGTACGCTCCCACCGTATCAAAATACGGTTTAGCCTCTTTGCAATGATAAATTACTGTATAATCATCCGGAATTTCTATACCGACCATCTCTAAAAACTTAGAGCCATCTCCTGTATTCAGTTTCTTTGCTTCTTCGGCTGATAGACCTTTCGTATATTCATAGTATTCCTCAGCACCACGAACCATTTCATTCGGCATTGTGGTATTAGCGGAATCATTCTTATGGTAGTTTAAAACCCATTCCAACCCGGTAGCAAAATCATGGGCATTACAATCTGCTTTCTCCTCGCCGTTGACATCAACCCACTTTACACCTTCTCGGATATGAAAAGTCCACGTCAAACCGCCATCTTTTGTTTCCCATTTTTCTGCAATGGCAGGAACCAACTTGCCATAACTATCGACTTCTAACAATCCATCCCATAAATTGGTCAGATATTGACCATTTGCGGAAGTTTCTGAATACAAAATGTTAAACGTTTCTAATTCTGAAGTAGATACTTTGGAGAGCACCAGATCTGTAATTTCTTTCTTGTTCTCTTTTGAATCTTTCTGGTCGGACTGCTGTCCTTGCTGGTTATCCCCGGACTGTTTGTCACCTTCTTTTGCCGCATCTTGATTGCTGCCACAGCCACTTAACAGAAGAGCAGCCGTCAAAGTGAGTGCCAGCAACTTGGATAAGTTGTTTTTCATCCATTTCTCCTCCTTTAATTTTAAGTCTAAGTATGACATTTACTTTATTCATTTTAATTTTACATTATCATAACAAACTACCAATAATTTGTCAATAACTTAAAATAATTTTGTCTAATTATATCT
>JAHHTX010000117.1 GCA_020024255.1 Anaerotignum sp. | reverse complement strand
CCAATATATCACCAAAACTAGAAAAATTATGCAGTATTTTCGATATTTAGAGGAAGAATAAAACAATTTTTCAAAAAAGGGGGCGAAAATTTATATTTTGGCACGAAAGTTGCTCTATATGAAAATATAATGATAAGTGATAAGTAACAGTTAAGGAGGTATTTTTATGGAAATTAAAAAAGCGATAGAAGCAGTGAAAAGGGAAATGAAACCAAGTATGGGTTGTACAGAACCGGTTGCTATTGGTCTTGCAGTATCCAGAACCTGTGCTCTGTTAGAAAAACCTGCAACACATTTGGATATGGTTATCAGTTCCAATATTTTCAAAAATGCCTACAGTGTACAGATTCCCAATGCAGGTACAAACGGTATCGCACTTTCCTGTGTTTTGGGCTATCTTTTGTCCAATCCGAACAACACAATGGAAATTTTTGCAAAGATAAAACCGGAACATGTAACTGAAGGAAAGCGTTTGGTTAAAGAAGGCTTTGTCAAGGTGGAAGTACTGAAAAGCAGCCAGTTTTACATTGCTTGTACCGCTTCCAATGAAACAGAGCAGGCGTATACCATTACAGAAGATTCTCACGATAATCTGGTATATGCGGAAAAAGATAAAAAAGTGCTGATAAACAACCGCAAAGAGGATAACAATGAAGAAAGTGAAGAAGATTTTGATATTACAGCATACACCTTCCGTGATTTCTATGAAGCAGCAGAAAATGTAGATGTCAAAGATTTGGCTTTTATACAGGAAGGCGTTGAGATGAACCTTGCCATTGCAGAAAAAGGGCTTTCTGCACCTTATGCCATTGGTGTTGGATATATCATGAAGAAAATGGAGGAAGAAGGAAAACTCTCCAAAGATATGGTTACAGATGTAAAACTTGTTACAGCAGCAGCTTCCGATTTCCGTATGAGCGGTGGCAATGGTTCTGTTATGACCTATTTGGGAAGTGGTAACCAAGGCTTGGCAACAATGCTTCCTGCGGCAGTTGCAGCAAAACATTTACAGGTATCTGCTGAAAAACTCCTGCGTGGAGAATTTTTGGGTATGCTTATTGTGATGTATATGAAAAAGTATGTGGGCAGACTTTCCCCCGTTTGTGGTGCAACATTTGCAGGGGCAGGATCAGCAGCAGCTATGGTATATATGATGGGCGGCGATCTGGAAGCAATTACTGGTGCAGTACAAAATATGATGGGCGGTGTAGCAGGAATGTTCTGTGATGGTGCAAAAGGCGGCTGTGCTTTAAAATTGTCCATCTGTGCAGGTGAGGCGGTTTATGCAGCAATGTATGCAATGAATGGCGGCATTATTCAGGCTACAGATGGCATCATTGGATTTTCTGCAGAAGATACGGCAAGAAATATTGCGAAAATTTCCCACGAAGGTCTAGATGAACTGGATATGCAGGTTATTGGAATTATGCAGGACAAACAGCAATAATAAGACGGTGACAAAAAGACGGAAGATAGGAATAAAAAAGGCAACTTCTTTATATTTTATCAGGAAGTTGCCCTCTTCATCATTTAGAAATAAAATATCCCAATGAATAAAAACAGAGAGGAAAAATCCTCTCCGTTTTTATTTCTTTTTCTTTTTTCTTTTATGCTGCTGCTAATGCTTCAGCAGGGATTTCAAAATCTTCTACAGCATCAAAGTTTTTGTATGTCATGGAAACAGATGCCTTTGAAACTTCCAAAGTACCTGCAGCACCAGTATCGCCTGCAGCGGACAGTGCTTCTTTCATGATGGTCTGCATCATTTCTGACATATCCATATCAATCTTCATTACATGACCATCTTCGGCAATCCACAATTTTACAGGCAGTTCGCCCAAACCATCCAGTACTGCCTTAGCGTCTTCTTCAGTCAGAGCAAAAGACTGTTTCAGAGAATCCAGAACGGAAGTAGCCATAGCTTCTTTCATTGCATCGCCACTCAGTACACCGGAAATAATGGTTGTATCAACATCGTTAATCTTTTCGTTGCCTTCTGTTTTGAAAGAAGACAGGTTTTCCAAATAAATCTTCATGGATTCAGCTGCATTGTACTGCTGAAAATCATCAAGGGGAGCAGCAGCCTTTGTCCATGTACCACCCAGATTTGCGTAAGTTGTCATGAATTTGTTTTCTTCCTGTGCATATGTTTCTGTTTCACCCATGGACTGACCATTTACTGTCATACCCATTTTCATGTACATTTTGATACCATCATTATCAATATAATCGATGGTACTGTTTACTGCCATGTCCATGGATTCTTCATCCATTTTTAAACCAAAGTCCATACCAAAATCCATAGATGCACTTTTTACAGTAGCCATAGTTTCGTTTGCTTTTTTCAACAAAGCTTCTGCATCGCTACTATCAGCTGCAGCATCACCACCACTACAACCAACTATAGCAGCAGCCATTGTTACTG
>JAHHTX010000116.1 GCA_020024255.1 Anaerotignum sp. | reverse complement strand
TCCTTCTTCTTTTAGATAAGCAGGAAGAAGGGAAGGTTCAATCTGCTCCAAAGACTTTTTCGTATAAAAAAAAGGCTGTCCAAAAAGTGCAAAAACACCTCTTGCAAATAAGTAAATGCCGACCACAAAAAAGAGTGTCATTTTTTGGACACCTCCCTCCCTTTATTGTGGTTTTTACATTGCCATCTTATTGCTTTCATGATAAAATTTAGTATGAGCGTTTGTTTGCTCGTTTGTTCAGACTGGTCTGCCGTTCATTAGACTGCTTCATCCATTCCCGCATTTTCTCCTCAAAATCAGAGGAAGGACTTGCATTTTGAGATTTCAGATATTCCTCGGCAGGACTTGATTTCTGTTCCTGCGGCTGTCTGTGTGGTTTGAAGGATTTTTCCTGTTTTCCCTGCCATGTTTCCTTTGGCAGTGTTTCTTTAATGGAAAGTGCAATTTTCTTTGTTTCTGCATCAATGGAAAGGATTTTTACCTTTACATTGTCACCGACATTCAAATGGTCGTTAATATCCTGTACAAAAGCATTTGCAACTTGGGAAATATGCACCAACCCTTGTGTATGCTCCCCAATGGAAACAATAGCACCAAAAGGTTTTATCCGAATAACCTTTCCTTCTACAATACTGCCAACTTCAAAATTCTCAGACATTCAAACACTCCTGTTCTAGTTTATAAGATAATATGCTGACAGTATAACACAGATTGGAAATGATTACAAACAATTTTAAATACATTTTGGAGGATAATATGAAGAAAAAAGACATCATAACCGTAAAAATTGACGATGTACGTTTTCCCAATAAAGCATATGGCTTTGTGGAGGGTGAAAAAGTCATCATAAAGAATGGAATCCCTGGACAAACCCTCTCTGCACAGGTAATCAAAAAGAAAAACGGCAATATTGAGGCACGGCTTCTAGAAGTTTTGGAACGCTCCCCGCTTGAACGACAGTCAGGCTTTTGTTCCCATTACGAAACTTGTGGTGGTTGTACCTATCAAACCATGAAACGGGATGAAGAACTCCGCATGAAGGAACGGCAGGTAAAAACCCTGTTAGAAAATGCCAATATTGAAATAGAAAACTGGGAAGGTATAGTACCCTCCCCTCTGGAAACAGGTTACCGAAACAAATGCGAATTTTCTTTTGGTGATGAAGAAAAAGGCGGTGCGCTTGCATTAGGTATGCGAAAAAAAATGAGCCACTATGAAGTCGTGACATTAAAGGACTGCA
Source organism: Anaerotignum sp. (assembly GCA_020024255.1). GTDB lineage: Bacteria > Bacillota > Clostridia > Lachnospirales > Anaerotignaceae > Anaerotignum. The sequence goes on along the minus strand of JAHHTX010000116.1, from coordinate 1,195 downwards.
ATATTATTGACAAAGACTTTCTGGCTGTAATCCAAGGTTCTCTAGCCTTTTTTCAGGAACGTAGTGTACCCTTTTATCATCGAATGCGCCACGATGGTTCCCTGCGCCATTTAGTGGTCAGAAAAGGCAAAGCTACAGGTGAAATTCTTGTTCATTTGGTAACAACAGACGAAATTCCTTTTTCCTTGGAAGAATATCAGGATATGCTTCTTACCCTGCCCTTAGCGGGAAAAATCTGTGGTATCCTTCATTCCGTTAATAATGGTATCGCCGATGTGGTACGCAGTGATGCCATGACGGTTCTTTATGGACACGATTTCTTTACAGAAAGGCTCTTTGATCTTTCGTTTAAAGTTTCCGCCTATTCTTTCTTTCAGACAAACACAGAAGGTGCCGAGTGTTTATATAGCATAATAAAAGATTTTGCAGGCGATGTAAAAAACAAAACCGTTTTCGATTTATACTGTGGTACAGGAACCATCGGACAAATTATGGCAAAGGCAGGTTCTAAAAAAGTCATTGGCATTGAATTGATAGAAGAAGCAGTAGAAGCAGCAAATGAAAATTCTAAACAGAACAATTTGACAAATTGCATTTTTTTGGCAGGAGATGTATTAAAAAAAGTAGATGAACTGACGGAAAAACCGGATTTGATGATTGTAGATCCACCAAGAGAAGGTATCCATCCCAAAGCTATCGGCAAAATTATTGCTTTTGATGCACCGGAGATAGTCTATGTTTCCTGCAAACCCACCTCACTTGCTGTGGATTTGCAGGTATTCCAAGAAGCCGGATATCAGGTGAAACGAGTAAAACTTATGGATATGTTCCCCAGAACTGTTCATGTGGAGACGGTAGTCTTGCTTTCCAAGTGAGAAATCGACTCCAAGAAGGTGTGTGTGGAGTTCTCGTTGAAGGATATGGATATGATGCACCATATAAGGATCAGCACCAATGTTTTAGCACGCTTGAGTAAAGGAGAACCAATCTTAATGGACAGCATGGAAAGAATCGGTGCTGTGCTGAATTGTAATATTGGTGATGTGATGGAATGCATTCCTGATGACTCAAATGGAGAAAAAGACATATGATTACAGGTGCAGTCAAGAATAAATGTCTATTTGTTTTTGCGTAATTTATTGTTCCTTATTAAATTTATAAAACTACTTCATTTCTGCCCATTTATATATTATAC
>JAHHTX010000115.1 GCA_020024255.1 Anaerotignum sp. | reverse complement strand
CGATATACCTCAATCCTGCTGTTTTCTAAGAAAAATACTGTCTTTTTTTTGTATAGACGAAAAGGAAATCAAACTTTTTTGCAAAAAATGTCATCTTCCTTTTATATTTTGTTTGACTATTGTTTTACAGCTGCATATTTTTTATTGTTTTATACATCTTATACAGCGTTTATTCATACAAAGTACATGATTATAAATTTGTCTTTTGTTTTTGTGACAAATACAAATACTTTAATTGTCATATTCTCTGATTTTTCTGTCCAATCCCATAAATATTATATTCCCTTGTATCATCTCATTCCATTTTCTGTATGGCAAATCGTCTGCCTGTCCTTACTGCCTTAGCATATAGATTCTTTTGTTTTCATTTTGTACCCATCTCCCATGTGACGGGAATTGCCTGTGGCAATGGTTTTCTTTCCCATGAGAAATATCGGGGTGTTGCACCTCATGCACATATCATTTCGTTAAAAATTTTAGACCAACTGGGACAGGGGAATTCTTCCAGAGCCATTTCTGCTTTTCAATGGATATTGGACAACATGACAAAATATAATATAAAAATAGTGAATTTATCCATTGGTACTAATGACAGAAAAGTAAATCGTTCGCTGATGGAATCTGTAGAGCAGCTTTGGAATAGAGGGCTTGTGGTCATTGCAGCCGCAAGTAATCCGGAAGGACAACAAAGCTTTCAGCCACCTCCCGTCCTCAGTCCCAAAATTCTCACAGTGGGCGCATGGGAAGACCGTGCCTATTTTCAGACACCCCGAAAGTCTTTTCTTTTTTCCGAAGAGCCGAAAACCATGCCAGATGTTTGGACATACGGCAATGATATCATCTCTGTCCTCTCACCGGATTTTAATTTTTCTCTGCAAAACAGAGGAACAGATAAAATAGTTGCAAAGGACTATGTCCGCATGAGTGGCACTTCTATGGCAACACCTGTAATCAGTGGCATCACTGCCCTGCTTTTGGAAAAAAATCCAAATCTGACTCCAAATCAGATAAAAAAAATACTTTGCCGTGTTTCTGAAAACCATGGTGGTCTTTTAACCGTATCTTCTTTTTTGTCATGAGCCGGAAAGGTGGTTTATTTATGGAAGAAAATACTGTTTACCGTTTAGCACAGTCCCTGCAAAATACAGAAGATTTACAAGAAGCCTTTTCCAACTTGCAGCATACACTTTATGACATAATTGAAAAAAACTATCTTTGCAAAATTCAGTCTGCTGCTCGTTTGGAACGGGATATGTCTATAGAACATCCAGCAAAAGAAGTCACATTGCTTCGTGCTTTCGCTCCTTTTACCGATGAAAAAGGGCAAGAACGTATCCAACAAATCTGCAACAGTCTATTATTTCTGCAAACAATAGGTCATATCCAAGAAAACGTGAAATGTCTGTCTACGCAAGAGGAATCCATTGCTGCAAGAAATGCAGGGGGAGAACAAAATTTGCCCATCTCTTCCTATGCACATTTTGCAGGTATCCTTATGGCATGGTCGCTTCTTTCGGACTTTCCATCTTAAACAGCAAAAAACATGAAAAAATGAGGAGGTTTTCTCCCTGTTTTTTCCCTTATAAATCCCATTTAAATAGGTAGAAATTCCGAAATTATATTGAAACTATCTGTAATTTCCAAACCATTGCAAATAGTTCAACTATTTTTTCACAAAAAAAGAGGAGCTGCAAACCATGTTTTGGTTCGCATACTCCTCTTTATTTTATAGATGCTGCTTTACAACGAACATATTCAATTTTTTAATGGTACGGATATCTTCTTTGGAAAAACGCAAAAGTTCTTTCATTTCTTCATTCTCCTCCATAATATGGGGAGAGAGGATAAACTTAAAAGATACCGGCAACATGGGCTGGGTAGAAAGTCCCGAAAACATTCCAATCATTCTGCCTGTATGGCTAAAAGAATTGATGGCATACAAAAAAACTCTTTCCATTTTATTGTTTTGGTTCTCAAAATGAAAATTTGTAAAGGTATCATATCGACGCATTGTACCATGATATAAATATTTACAGCTATCACAGTTGCCCATATTCTCCAGATCTGCATACAAATCCGCACCGTAAACGCCGCTTTCTCCATTCCCTAAAATTTCCACTACATTTTTGACAATCCGCCCACGTCTGCCATCAAAGAAATACAGATACATACGTTTCTTTCCATACCGTTTTCCTTCTGTGCTTTCTCCACTGTCTGCTCCATCTTTCACACATTCATAATCAATGAGCTGTATAATCGATACATCCAATGCCTCAGCAATAACAAATAATGTTTCAATATCTATAGAAATATCTCCATTTTCATATTTTGAAACAGTCGCTTTGCTTTTTCCGATTAAGCTTGCAAAACTTTCGATTGTCATGTTTTTCATCTTACGATAAAGCCTAATCCTTTTCCCCACATGGATACTAACTTCCCTCATAATTGTTCACCTCTGTTTCTGCCCGATATAGACCCTCTTTTCACTATATTTCTTCACAGTAGAATTTATTGTATC
>JAHHTX010000114.1 GCA_020024255.1 Anaerotignum sp. | reverse complement strand
AAAAGCAGAAGTTTCAAGGCTTTTTTGCCGTTGGAACTTCTGCTTTATCCTTCTGGTCAAAGCCTTGCATGAAATGAGGCTTTGACCAAGGGGGACGACTTTGGTCGGTACCCGCAAACACAAGACAGCGTATCTGTCTTGTGTTTTTCTTTTTATATATATGCCACACCCTCTGCCACAATAGACACATTGCCTTCCAGTGTCAATTGTTCCATTGCACCATTTTGCAAAGTCACAGAAATACCCATATTGCCACCGGGCAAATGAAGCACTGCCGAAAGGCTTTTCCGTTGTTTTTCCGCCAGATATACCCCTACAGCCGTAGTCCCGCTGCCACAGCCTCTCTCCCACACACGCCCTGCTCCACGGACAGAAACAAAAGGGGTCAGCGTCATGGTCTGCTCATTCAACAGAAGAATCCCAAAGGCATCGGCAGAAATTTCCTTTTCCCAAAGTTCTGCTGCCTGCTCTGCTTTTTCTTTGGCACAATCTCCCCAAAGGCTGTCGGGTACAATAATATGGGTAATTCCTGCAAACTCTACTGTAAATAAGCGATAGTTTTCTTTTTCCAAAGAATATGGCAAAAAACCATATGCCACGGGAAGGGGCATAGAAAGCCTGCCTGTAAAGCCCTCCACAGTCTTTTTCATCTGGCAGACCACAAGTTCCTCTGCACCTGAAACCTCCAGAAGAATGGTTTTTTCCTCCCCTTCCTCCGGCTGCTCCTTAGCAAAAAGATATGCCGCAAGGGAAAGAGAAGCATTGCCACAAAACTCTCCTGCCATCATTTGCAGACGTGCTGCCGCCCTTAAGTCTTTTGGCTCTTCGATAAATCCTGCCTGTTCTGCATAAACATTGTCATAGGCAATGAGTTTTTTGGCAATTTCCTGCTGTCTTTCTCTGGGAACAGGTGTCTGCAAAAGCAATGTCATATTTTCTGTAGGGTTTGTTTTGATAAATTGTATTTGCAAAGACATGGCATTGTCCTTTCTCTATTGTCTGAAACGTCCAAGGAATGCCTGTGTACGTTCCTGTTTAGGATGGTCAATAATCTCTTTTGGTGCGCCTTCTTCCACAATAACCCCACCGTCCATAAAAATAATATGGTCTGAAACATCTCTTGCAAAAGACATTTCATGGGTAACGATAACCATAGTCATACGCTCTGCCGCCAAGTCCTGAATAACATGAAGGATTTCTCCCGTAAGTTCCGGGTCAAGAGCGGAAGTAGGTTCATCGAAAAAGAGAATTTCCGGTTTCATTGCCAAAGCACGGGCAATGGAAACACGCTGCTGCTGTCCGCCGGAAAGCTGATAGGGATACGCATTTTCCTTATCGGAAAGTCCCATTTTGGCAAGTAAGCTTCTGGCATGCGCATAAACTTCTTCTTTTGGACGTTTTCCAATGCGTATTGGCGCCTCTGTTATATTTCGCATAACCGTATAATGGGGAAACAGATTGAAATTTTGAAATACCAAGCCAAAGTGCTTTCTGGCATTTTTCAGTTCCTGCTTGTCCGCATAAATTGCCTTGCCATTTTCGTCAGCTTTTGCAACATTGTTTCCCAAATAAATCAAATCGCCACCATCCATGGTTTCCAGAAGGGTTGCACAGCGAAGAAGTGTAGATTTTCCGGAACCGGAAGGCCCAATGATACTCACAACCTGCCCCTCTTCAACAGAAAGGGAAATATCCTTTAATACTTCATTTTCCCCGAATTTTTTATTACAGTGGTTAATTTCCAGTATTTTCATGACGTTCTCCTTTCTTTAGCGATAATAATCCATTTTCTTTTCAATACGCTCCATGGTAAAAGCAACAATAGCATTACAAATGAAATAGAATACACCTGCCACAATGAGAGGCAGCATGGTTGTTTGTGTAGAGGAAATCTGTTTTGCAATGGTAAACATTTCCTGATAGCTGATTACAAATGCCAAAGAGGTATCCTTTACCAATGTAATGGCTTCATTTGTTACAGGTGGCAATATTCTTTTCCACATCTGGGGCAGAATAATGCGAACAAAGGTCTGCACTTTGTTATATCCAAGGACGGTTGCTGCTTCATACTGTCCTACGGGGATGGACTCAATACCGGAACGGTAAATTTCTGCAAAGTATGCCGCATAGTTCACAGAAAAGCCCACAATCACAGCAATAAATCGGTATTCCAAAGAAATTGAAACACCAAAAAGGTAATAAGGTCCATAATAGATTGCAAATAATTGCAGCATCAAAGGTGTACCACGCAAAATAGCAATAAAGACTTTTACCACCATTTGCAAGGGTTTCCATTTGGACATTCGTCCAAAGGCGACCAAAAGACCCAAAGGCATGGAAAACAGCAGTGTCAGTACAAAAATCACTGCAGATGCACCCAGTCCCCCCAGAAGCTGCTGTATCATGTCAAAAAATTCCTTTAGTTCCATAAACTTCTTCCTTTCTTTTTTTGTATCTCTATCACTATATACGATATTTCTCACATAAGCAAACAAAAATGATAAAAAATTATTTGTTTATGTCAGTTGCCCTACCTTTTCAGCAGAGAAAACATTCTGTTCGGAAATAATGGGAGGCGTGCAGGTAGCTGCACGCTTGAGGGTGTCGACAAAGTCGCCCCCCCTTCGTCAAAGCCTCATTTCATTCAAGGCTTTGACGAACAGACAGAAGGATAAAGCAGAAGTTCCAATGGCAAAAAAGCCTTGA
>JAHHTX010000012.1 GCA_020024255.1 Anaerotignum sp. | reverse complement strand
TTCTGTTTCTTCTTGTAAATTCGTAACAACATAATTGCGAATTTCGTTTTCTTTCTCTGTATCGGATAACTCGTCCGTATTAGAAAGACGCATTGCTTTCCGCTCCATTTTATCTACATCAGGCTGTTCTTTCATCACAACAATGATAGATGCTTTCCCATGTGCTTTCCATTCATCATATAAGGCTGTATCTATTTTTTTATTTAGCTGATGTATACCGGTTTCATCATTATGTAATCCTTCTGAATTTGCATAGGCAAAAGTATTTCCAGATGCAATTAACATAAAAAATGCCATAAAAAACGCAAAAGTTCTTTTTGCTTTTCTGGGAATTTGTAGATATTCTTTCATTTTTTCCTCCTCACCAAAACAAATAAAAGTTATGTCTTCTTTTTTAGTTAGTCATGACTTACTTTTTATTATATTCTTTTTTATCAGAATTTCAAGCGCAATAATAAAATTTTTTTCGATTTCCATATAAAAATTTTTGATGGCAATGGGCAAGTTAGATGAAACCGAGCACCAAAAAAACTTTGAAGGGATTTCAGTTTCAGATATTGGAGAAATTGGGATTGGAAAAAACTTCAGAAAAGATGGTGAAAACAGAATAGAAAACCGGCATTCTGCTATAGCACATTATCTTGACAAAGTGCCATCACTGTTTTATACTAAGTTTAACTTGACTTTGTCAAGTAAGGAGTGGATTTTATTGGATAGCACATTAGCATTTTATATAACTGTTTTGTACAAAGACTTTATGCGTTATACCGGACATCGGCTAACGGAACTTGATTTAAGTTTTGGTCAACTTCCCTTTTTGATTTATGTCGGAAAAAGCCCTGGCTGTACACCCTCAGAACTAACAAAATATCTACAGATAGACTGGGGATATTCTCAAAGAACTCTGACAAAACTAACCAAAAGTGGGTTTCTTCGAAAAGAAAAAAATACAGAAAATGCAAGAGTTGCTCACTTATATCTAACAGAAAAAGGGCAAAAAGCCTTTTCGTTAGGGCATGAAGTATTCTATTGTTGGGATACTGAATTGGTAAAAACATTGTCTGAAGATGAAAAACTTCAGCTTTTTACTTTACTTCAAAAGCTTGTAGCAGGAAAGGAGCGCCTATGAAAACGTATAAAACGATTGAGCGTGCATTCAATTACGGAGGAATTCCATTAAAAAATCGCATCATCTTTGCACCAACCTCAATGGGGTTGAAAGCACCGAAATATTTTAAAAAAATGGCTGTTATTGCAGCAGGTGGTTGTGCAATGATTATCGTTGGAGATGTACCTGTTCAAAAAAGCAAATTTTCCCCATCATTATTGTCTCCAAAAGGATTTTCTTATTATCAACAAGTTACACAGATTGCACATGAGCATGACTGCATGATATGTGCACAACTGTATCAATCAGATTTGAATATAGCGGGAATGCTGAAATATATTCCCAAACTGCTTACCGGAAAAATGGATCAAATGGATCTACGCACTAAAATGAATCAGGAAACCGGGCGTTACATTTCATCGATTCCTACCGAAAAAGTACAACACATTACATCTTCCTTTGGTAATGCAGCTGTTCTTGCCGTAAAAGCCGGTTTCGACGCTGTACAGGTACATGGTGACCGAATGTGTGGAAGTTTCAGTTCAGAGATTTTTAATCACCGTTCCGATAAATACGGTGGAAATCTGGAGAATAGAGCACGTTTTGCGGTGGAAGCTGTTCGTTCAATTCGTGAAAAACTGCCGAATCTTCCTATTGATTATAAAGTCGGTGTTCGTCAGGAAAACCCACATTATGGCAATGCTGGTATTTTGGAAAGTGAATTAAGTACATTTATTCCCCTTTTGGAAGAGGCAGGGGTAACAAGTTTTCATGTGGCACTGGCAAATCATTCCAAATTAGAAGATGTAATTCCTCCTGCAAATCATCCGGAATTCAGTCAGCAAGGCTGCTTTTTAAAATTCTGTGATGAAGTGCGGAAATACACAAATCGCCCAATCTGTGGTGTAGGTGGACTTCATGACCCGGATTTTATTGAGGAGCAGCTTGCATCTGGCAGAATTGATTGTGCTTCTATGAGTCGACAGTTAATCGCAGACCCCGAATGGGTCAACAAGACAATCTCCGCACAAACCGACAATATCCAACATTGCATTCGCTGCAACAAGTTGTGTCTGGGTGGTATGTATCAGCATAAAGGTGTACATTGTATTTATGAAAAGACGCAAAAATAATGTATTATGCAATAGCAGATAATCAAATGGGGAAAGACGATTGATAAGGGCTTTTGCACCTATTTCATTTGGCTTTGTTGGGTTTTGGTCATCTAAAGGAAATTTTATATTGCAAATAGCAGGCGATGTATCTGATTCCAAATGGGATACATCGCCTGATTCTTTTATACCATAGTCATAGAAAGACAGTATTGCCCTTTTCCCTCTTTTCTTCCCCTCTTTTATATTTTTTGGTTCTCTGTTTCCTTTTCATTTCACACTTTTGGTGTGTGCAACTTACACTTGAATATTACATTTATTTTATTTTAACACCGTACTTTGATAAATGGTTTTCCATTTCTCTGTGCGATATTGCAAAAACGAAATCAACCAGTTGACAAACCACCCAAACGGAACAGCCGTCCATATCATAAATACACCAAAGCGTGGGGCAAAAATTTTTGCAACCAACACACGAATAAATAGGTTGGCAATGTTAGCAATCGTAAACATTTTCATGTCACCAGCACCCCGCAGCAATCCGTCTACAGATACTTTAAATCCAATCAAAAAGAAAAAGAATCCCATGAATTTCAAATAGCTGTTTCCTATGGATAAAGCAAGTGGTGTTCCTTCTTTTCCCATAAACGAAAAAATAATCGGTTCATGGAACAATTCCAATATGATCAGAATGAGCATACCGCAAAAGATAACCAGCTTATTTGCAACATGATATCCCATAATAACTCGTTCTTCCTGTGATGCACCAATATTTTGTGCAGTATAAGAAGAAATGGCATTTCCAATACCTAACATCGGAACAATGCAAAGCGACTCAATACGCATGGCAGCGGAAAAACCAGCCACAACCTCTGCACCGAAAACATTGATCACAGACTGTACCAATATCATCCCGATGGAAATAGTAGATTGCTGTAAAACAGAAGGAATTGCTATTTTGACCATAGAAGAAAGTTCTGTAAAATCAATTACGCATGGATTTTCGCTTTTCATCTTTTTGAGTTCTGAGCGTAATGTGAAAAAAGAAAGAATGGCTGATATTCCTTGTGCAATCAATGTTGCCCATGCCACACCTGCAATTCCCATGTTTAGCTGTCTTACCATAAATATATCCAATACTATATTGAATATAGATGAGAAAATCAAAAAACAAAGTGGAATCCTAGACTTTCCCAATGCATTAAACATAGAAGACAGTACATTATACATGAACAGAAATGGAAGACCCATAAAATAAATATTGAGATAACTGAGTGCCGCATTTAAAATATCTGACGGAGTATTTAGGAGCAGCATAATCTTTTTGCTAAACAAAAGACCAAAACAACTTAACAATAGACTGGCAGATAAGAAAAAAATGAGTGCTGTATATACAGCTGTTTTCATTTTCTTATAGTCCTTTGAACCAAAATATCGGCTAACAACGATGGAAGCCCCCATGCCACCGCCAGTGGCAATGGAAATGAAAATATTGGTTAGCGAATAGGAAGCACCAACGGCTGCCAGTGCATTTTGGCTCACATAACGACCCACAATTACGGAATCAATCATTGTATAGGTCTGTTGAAAAAAATTCCCAAGAATGATGGGAAAGGCGAACCAAATCAAAGCTTTCCAAGGATTTTCTCGAATTAGATAATCATTTTTCATATATCTCTGCCTTTCTGCGGAAAGTATCATGCCCTAATCATCATTATAATCATTATGATGATATCATTGCAAAAGATTATCCTTCTTCTTTTCAGCCAAACGTACAATATATGCTTGCCATAACCACAAATTGTACGATTTTCGGATATTCTTTTCTTACTTATTGTATCATTTTGGGAGATATAATATGACTTAACTATGAATTTCTCTACATAATGGACTCATTCTATATTTTTCACAATAGAGAGTACAAAGGCATTGACAAGTAACTTAGTTTCCATAGAACTATCATTTAAATTTTGTGGGGCATACGGTTTTATCCCCTCATCGTTCAGTGTAATCAGGAATATTTTCTTTTTTCAGCTTTTTTTGAATGCAGAACATACAATAACAGAGCCAAGCAAAAAAGCACCGTATTTCTACGATGCTTGAAATGCAATTTAAAAGACGCTTTACCATCTTTCTTTTTCAGACAATCCCGGTTTTTAAGGCGATTTGGGTTTATCAATGAAGTCATTCCAATGGAATACAATCATACTAATTTAGAATCCTGTATTGCGTATTGTGCAGTGATACTTCAAGAAAAGTCTGTTGTGACAAATTCAGTTGTCGGGTAATGGTCAGCCTCGTTTTCCATCGTACACCGTACTGTCACACGGGTGTCCCCACTGTAAGAGCAGGTGAAAAGGCTTAAATCATAACCACTGTCAGTCATTTCTTTCACATTTTCAGCTTCCAAGAGCAATACTTCTTCCACCACATAATGGAATTGCTTTCCCTCGATATCTGTCAGCAAGATTTTATCTCCTTGTTCTAGATTGCTGATATTACGAAAATGTGCATGGTAGTTATGTGCCAGAATCACCAGTTCACCGTCCTGTATACTTCCAGAATATACACATGGACTTTGATATAGTTTGTCATAACTCCAATCTGCCTGCACCGGAAGGCTCAAATCCAGACGGGGAATTTCCAACACCCCAAAATATGAATTACCGCCACGTTCAAATTCTTGCATAGATATATGTTTCTTTTCCGCTGTGTTACGATTCCATTCTATTTTCTGTTGTACTTCCTCAAGTGTAGAGGCACTGACTATCTTGGCATTCTGTTCCAACTTTCCATTGTACCCAGACAGTAGCAATGCCCCTAATATAAGCAAGCACCCTAAAACAATAAGTATCCTACCCAAAACCACCTGTAATTTTTTCATGGATATTCAGTCCTTTTTCATAGCAAGCCTATAGCCAGTAACCAAAAGAAATAAACCCATTATCGCAAGAACCAGTATGGGTCTCTTTGCCATACCCGTTTGTGGCAATTTGGAATCAGATATAATTGGAGACGCATTGCTTTTCTTTGCAGCAAGCTCCTGTTTTACGTCCTTGTCGATATGTTGAGATGCCTGATTGTCCATTATATTGCCATCAGATATATTAGGGTCAGATGTATTTCCGTCAGGTGTGTTTCCGTCAGATGTATTTCCGTCAGGTGTGTTCCCGTCAGGTGTGTTTCCATCAGGTGTATTTCCGCCAGATGTATTTCCGTCAGGTGTGTTTCCGTCAGGTGTGTTTCCGTCAGGTGTATTTCCATCAGGTGTATTGCCACCAGATGTGTTTCCGTCAGGTGTTGTAACACCAGAAGTTGTGTTTACACATACAACTGAATAGGATTCGCCTCCCTGTTTTAAATGTATGGTAATATTATCCACCAAGACCTCATTCATGGAAACTACATAGCCCTTATGATTGATTTCCTGAACAACTACATCAATATTGATGGGCAAACCATAAAGTATCAACGTTTCACCATGTTTAAGGGAAATTTCTGCAACATAGTCTGCACCATACTGTGTAAAATGCAAAGTTTTAGAAGTTGTGTTTCCAGAATCCGTTTGAATCCCAGCCTGAACCTGTGTACTGACAAAGTCAGTGGGATTTTTCAACGTAATTCGGAAGGGAAACTCTTTTTTCCTATCGGCATCTGTTGGAGTACCATTTGGCTGATCAGTACGTTTCACCGTTTTGGTAATATAAAGCGTATTGAGTGATTGCAGCTTGCTTGTGTTTGTACAAGTAACCTTGACTACACCGTTTTTGTCAATCTGAGCAGCCGTACTGGTGATCTCATTTCCTGATACAGTGTTCTTGCCCTCTTCCCTGAAAGTGACATCATACTCTTCCTTTTGCTCTTGTGTCAAATTTTCCCGCACATACATAGAATATCCCTCAGGTAGTCCAGTAATGACAACAGTCTCCCCAGGATACAAAAAGAGGTTCCCTGCCATTTTATCTGTCATATCCGGTTTAAAGGTGATATTTTCTACCCAAACGTTGTCTTCCTTTTGAGCTTGTGGTCGAACCTCATTTTTTGGGGTATTGTAGTATATTGCTTTGCACTCAATCTGGCTATCTTTGCTGATATCGTAATCATTGATGCCAAGATAGAAAGGAAACTTAGAATTTTCTGCGGTAGGAAGCGGTGCAACAAGATTTTTAGTCAACACAAACGCACCCTTAGAACCCACATTATTGTAGTTTGTTATGGTGATGTTATGGGTACTGCCTGCCTTAACACCTGTTTTATTCCCAATTCCCATTTGTCTATCTGATTCTTTGTCTATAACCAGCTGTTCCTTTTCCCCTTCAGGATTTTCTACTGTACCAGTATAGGTAGTCGTGTATAATTTTTCATTCTCAGCGGACAGTACTTCAGAAACCCTGTACTTTGTACCAGCAATCAACTTCATGTAAATGGTTTGCCCATGCTCAATAGCAATCTGACCATCTGCATCTTTTGCCAAAAGTTCCGGTTCTTTATTCGCTTCCGGAGCAGATTCACCCTCATTTAAGATCCAATACGGTGAATCTTCGCTCAGTGGAATCCAAACTTGATTTCGTTCATCCCACAGCTCAATTTTCATATTGAACGACACTCCGGAAATGGGTGTGTTTTCTACTGTACGCAATGCCTTTTTTGTAATTTTTAGGCTTGCCAGCTCTTTGCTCAAATCATTTTCAAAGTCAATCCAGTTGAACGCATTTATTCTTCCAGAAGTTAGAACCGCTTGATAAGCTGATTCACCATTTGATGCAGAATGCGACTCTGCCAAATTTGTCTGTGTCTCACTTACATGAAACGTATTTCCCAGAGAATCATACAGTGGCGGAACCAAGTTTCTTGTCTTTCCAGTATTATCTGTAACGGTCAGATAAGTTCCCGGAGATTCCTCTTTACCACTCCACGCTGCTACTGATGGTTTACCCTGATCATTCCGAATAATTTCGCTAACAAAAATTTTAACTTTTGAGGTTTCCGTTATACCTGTGTCTTTTAAATCAATGTCATCTCTAAAGACTGCACGTTCTCCTGCTCTTAGATAAAAATATCCGTCATTGTCGGTTTTACCCCCTCGCACAAACTCTCCGCCAATAATTGGATCACTGTCAGGCTCCAATTTGATTACATCATATGTGGTGTTAGCCAAAGGCTTTCGGTTCCCTCCTGGTTGTTCCGTTTCCACCTGAAACTGATACCACATATGATCCACCGGAGCCACATGCAAATGCTCAGGAAGGCGTTTACCAATTACCAAGGTATGCACTACAGGAATCATGTTAAAACTAATCTCACAGTTAGAAGCACCCTTACCACGCTCCAAGTAGAAAAATTTGAATCTGTGCTTGCTGAATTTACCAAATCCCGCATTTTCACGTGCTTCTGCAAGTTGGTTGTATGTTAATTCATTAGGGTCTCCTTGTATGTTATAGAGATTTTTCTGTACCCGTCCGCTATGCTCCATAGAGGGTGCATTGGTTCTAACTTCACCGGTTCTAAAGTTAATCATTCCACCATAACGATCATGAATACCACCTAAATCAAGAACGAGTTTCCCATCAATAAAAAACCATACATCATCATCGCCATTAAACTGAAAAACCATATCTCTTAAACCGGTAAAACTACCGTCTTCATCGGCTACCTGACCTCCAATAGGCATAATGAAATCTGCCTCCATGGTCATGCCAAAATGGTATTGTTTAATTGTCTCTTGATTATGTGGCTTATTGGGTCTATTGGCTTCACTGTACTTATTAAAAGGCAAAAATTTGGGGTTGTCACCCTCTCCAAATTGACCGGGTAATGCAGGCTGTTTATATACAACAAAATTGCCGCCATCATTCTGACCTGGATAATGGGGTGGCTCCCCGCCCGGAGTACTGGGGTCCATAACCGTAGCAAAATTCCTCATCGAATCATAAGTGTAATAGCCATCTTTGTCTACAGTGAACAGATGGTCTAAATTAGTATGTACATGCTTAACAGTTTTTCCCAGTTCTGCTCGTCCTATATCAGGATCAAACAGATAATTCAAAGACTGCCCATCGACAACGGGATACCCATCTACAAGTTCCTCTTCTACAATACCGGTATAGATACCACCATCCATACCCGTCCATCTATTATATTCCTGTTCCCTAGATCGATCCTGTACAAATTGAAGTTTTTTTCCTGCATTGATTTTCTCATCCTCACCGCTTCTCTCTCCGGAATCATAGTCAAACAGGTTAATGACAAGACCTTTGTCACGAGTCGGCACTGTACGAATGGTATCTGGTCTTCCCGTTTGTGTCTTACTGTACAACACTTTCAGTGGATTATCTTCTGTCAGTGGAATTTCTTTTTCATCAGGTGTCACACCGTATATTTGTCCCTCTTTGCTGATAACTGTGAGCACTTCATTTTTCGGAACAGCCTCACCTATAAAGGCTTTGCCAATGTAGAAATATGTGTTTATCTTTGGTATCGAATCGACATCTCTGATAAAAAACTCATTGCCTAAATTTGTAATATAATCCGGATTTCTTCCATTTGGTGTAGCTTCCTGAGGCAACGAAACAATTTCATTTTTTTTATCATCATAATGCACATATTGCACTGGAATTTTCATCACCTTTTTATAAACCAACCTAATGAAATCCTTCGGGTTTTCCCCATAAAAATCCGGCTGAGGATCAAACTCTGTTTTTGCATTCCTATTGTTATCATTGGGATAATAATACCATTTTCCGTTTTCACGTCGCAGACCGTAAATTCGATGTTTGTATTGACCACCCTGCATATAATACGCTTTTCCATCATATTGATAGCCATCAATTTTAATACGCTCATGTTCATTCGTCATGAAAGTGATATCAAATGTAGCATCTGGCTTATGCATTTCATCTTTAATGATATTATTTGGCTTTTTTCCCTCCTCCAGTTCTAGTGCATATTCGTCCACACACTGAACTTGAATATTCAGTTGCGACCAACCACTGGAAGTAATGGTAAATATGGAAAAACTGTCCACGGGGAATATCGCAACCCATGAACCAGCCTCTGTATCCTGCTCCAATACACCTTTATGATTATCTACCACCGATTCCATTCTCACATTAGGTTCCTGGACAGTATAAATTTCATCTTGTATCCCGTCCTTATCTCTATCCTTGTCTGTCAAAGGTACGAGCTCTTTGTGATGCTGAATCTGAATACTTCTGGGATTTGCTTCTTCTGGCAACAATGTTCCCACATCAATGGAAATATAAACAGGTGCCAGTGGCTCTATCTCCTCCCCCTGTTGGTTGATAAAGGAAATATCCAATGCTTTTATGAAATCATAATGATTGCCCGCAGACTTAAGCCGTTCCACAGCCTGTGCAAACTCTGTGCTGGATTCATCTAGAAGCCGTACATTCAGTTCAACATCTTTGGGGATTGTATCAGGCTGAGCATACACACGAATACCCCCACCGGGAATCTTTGCGTCATACACATCGGTATACTTCTCTGGGATATCTTTGGGCAGATGCTCTGCTGAGGGTGCTTCTGGAAAATCTTCAACAATCTGTCCTTCAGCCTTGTCCTCAGACGGACTTTCTATTTCAGCATCGGTGTGCGTATAGCATTCTGCAACATGGGTATGTTCTGGCAACGTACAAACAAGATTTTTTTGCCAGCATTCCTCGGTATGGGTATGTTCTTCACTTTCATCTTGCCCGCAAATCGACTGCATTTCATAGCATGCATCTATATGGGTATGCTCTTCCATTTTGCAAATAATTTTATTGGTCATTGAAAATGCTGGCTGTGCCGGCATCAAAACCGTTCCTATCATAACTATCAATGTAAGTACCGCAACTATTTTTCTTGTTCTATGAGTCACTTGCCTGTACTTGGCAACCAACGATTTAGTCTTGTTCTCCATACGCCATACCTCTCCTTTTCTCATACAAACGATGAATTTCCAGCCTCTTCAAAAATCGAAAATGTCCAGATATTAAATGAAAAAGGATACGTCCGGAACTTTTTTGTTGCTGATAGTTCCAACCGAGTACCATTACTTTGTAACTGGGATTAGGACTGACTAGATATGTCCCTCTGCCCAAATCCCAACATCTCTAACATAGACAGACACATAAGAAAAAATTTAACATTCATAACGATGGCATCAAACAACCTTACGCAAAAGATTCTATCTGGCTCATGCAAGAAAATCTCATGATTCCATCTGCCCTCGTTGCAATAGAAGTTATCTATTCTTAACAAAGGTTAAAGGTTATAGAGTTACTATTTGATAACCGAATTATTCACAACACATATAATTTATACAATTATATACTATATTTTTACTCCTTTCAAGTTCGTTTAACTCTTTGGCAGTTATACCAAAACTTTGTCTATTCTTTTGTCTGCGTTTTTTATAAACTAAATATGATAGGAGTGTCGACAATGTCACCCCCTTCGTCAAAGCCTCATTTTTGAAAAAGGATAAAAACCACTTTGTCTACATTTGCATGATACACTTTATATGTTTTTTACCTTATCATGGAAAATTATGGACTTATTGTGATTCAATTATGAAGAAATTTTGTCAAAGTATAGCCTGTCCATCAAAAATATCGTTTTTTTTGTATTCTTCAATGGTAAGATGTCTGTAATGGCTCATTTTCTTCTTTTCTGGTTGCTTTCGCAGGCACAATGATAAAGAAAATGGTGTAAACCCTCCTTATTTTTCTACCTTTGCATTTATATCATATATGCAAGCCATAAAAAAAAAGCCGCTCTTGGCGGCTCAAAATATCAACCTATGGAACCTATAAAAATTAACATCTTGCTCTTTGTGATTCATTCTGTCTATTTTTCTTTCATATGTTGACGCAAAATGCCTAAAACCCGTTTTTCAATACGGGAAACCTGTACTTGGGAAATCCCAAGCATATTGGCAATGTCTACCTGTGTTTTATCCTGAAAATACCGCAGTACAATGACACATCTTTCTTTTGGCGGCAAATTTTCAAGGGCATCTTGCAAAATCAGCCGATCTACAATGCCCGTTTCTTCTTCCTCTCCTGCAATACAGTCTTCAATGGAGACTCCGCCTTCTCCGTCCTTTTGATATACCACCGCAGACAAACTCTCCACATCTCTGCCCGCTTCCAGTGCCGGCACAAGCTCCTCTGGTGTCACAGAGATTTCTTCCGCAAGTTCCAAAAGCGTAATTTCTCTGCCTTGCTCCTTTGTCAAGCGTTCCCTTGCTGCTGCCGCCTTCATGGCAAGCTCTTTTAGGGGGCGGCTTACTTTAATCATACCGTCATCACGCAAAAATCTCTTGATTTCTCCAAGAATCATGGGAACAGCATAGGTAGAAAATTTGACATCATAGGAAAAATCAAATTTATCAATACACTTCAAAAGACCAATAATGCCCACCTGATACAAATCCTCCGGGTCATACCCTCTGCCGTAAAAACGACGCACTACGCTCCAGACCAGTCCTGCATTGTCCGAAATAATCCGTTCCTTTGCCTCCTTGCTGCCTGCCTGTGCTTCCTTAATCTGTTCTCGTATGGCATCCATTTGAGTCACTCCTCACACAGATTCTTTTCCAGAAAAACTCTCGTTCCGCCGTCTTTTCCACTTTCCACACGCATGGCATCCATAAATGTCTCCATAATCGTAAAACCCATACCAGAACGCTCCAATTCCGGTTTTGAAGTATACAAAGGCTCCATAGCTTTGGCAATATCCGCAATACCTACTCCTGTATCTCCCACTTCTATGTACAGTTTTTTATCATCATAGGCACAGTACAGCTCGACTATTCCCTCCTTCCCTTCATAACCATGAATAATGGCATTGGTCACAGCTTCGGAAACAGCCGTTTTTATATCAGAAAGCTCCGATACCGTCGGATTTAAAGCAGCAAAAAAAACTGCTGCCACCATTCTTGCAAGACTCTCGTTTTCCGACTTCGCATCAAAAAACACACGCATATGATTCTTCAATTCTGATTTCCTCCTTCCAAATATAATACAGCATCTTCTTTGGTGCGAAAAGCCGGAATTAGCTTGTCCAAGGCAGAAATACGGAAAATCTCTCTGATTTTTTCGCCTGCACCGGCAACTGCTACTCTGCCCCCCAATCCTTTGATTTGCTTGTACCGCCCAATCAATACACCAATACCAGAACTATCCATAAATTCTACTCCCTGAAAAGAAAAAAGTATATGTTTTCCTCGCATCTCCTCAAAATTTCGGTCTGTTTCCTCTCGCAGCATATGGCAGGTGTGATGGTCTATATCTCCCATAATCTCTACGATTAAAATATTTCCTTTTTTTGAAAAATTCAGTTCCATAAAATACCTCCTTTTCCTCTCACTATACCTGATTTTCCTGCTGTTTTGTAAAAAATCGTTCTGCAAAATTCTGCCTTGTCTTGCTTCTCCTTTAAAAAAAGGACAGGAAAATCGAGAATCAGACACGCACAAGGAAAATTGTCCCTTCATAGAATACATCATACCCCTTGGTACAGCGGATTGGGAGGTGGGCTTTTTGTTTTTACTTTGTCTTGCCCCATTGTTTCTCACGGGATTTTCCGTAAATGGTTCTTTTCCAAAGCCATTTACGAAAGAAGAAGAAAAGGCTTGGCTGCTGCTTTTGCAAAATGGTACAGAAGAAGAAAAAAAACACGCCCAAGACCAACTTGTGCTGCATAACCTTCGCCTTGTGGCACATATTGTGAAAAAATACAACACCCCACAAAAAGATACGGAAGAAATGATTTCCATTGGTACCGTAGGACTGATGAAGGCAATCTTAACCTTTGACCCTTCCAAAAAAATCAGACTGGCATCTTATGCTGCAAAATGTGTACAAAATGAAATTTTAATGTACTTGCGAAATAACAAAAAATCTGGTCATGACATTTCTCTTTATGACCCCATTGGCACAGACAGGGACGGAAACGAAATTGTCATGTTGGACATCATCGGTAGCGATACGCTGGATTTTGCTGATACATTGGACTTTGCCATTCGCTCCGAAAAAATGCTTGCCGCCGTAAAAAAAGTGCTTTCTAAACGAGAACAAGCCGTAATTTGTCTGCGATACGGACTGGGAAATTACGATATCCTCACCCAACAGGAAATTGCCATAAAACTGGGTATCTCCCGTTCCTATGTATCCCGCATTGAAAAAAAGGCACTAAAAAAATTAAGAGCGGCATTATCAGACTCTCAGGGCTAATGCCCTGCTACATATTCTTTACAGCAAAAAAAGCAGGCGGTTTTACCTGCTTCCTCTGCTCCAAAGGTATATTCCTTCTACATTCTTCCTGATTATACTAAGAAAAATAATGTAAACATTCCGCTTATTATTCTCCCTCCGGAAGAAATTTCCGCATCATATCAAAGGGCTGTACCGGCCTTGTAAACTTTATCCGCAGTTTTTCCTGTGGATGAGGTGCTGATTCTACAGCTTCTCCTTCTTCATTTCTCATTTCCGTCACTACCATTGAAAAAGACTCACCCTTTGCCGACAGCACTTCAATTTCCTCTCCCACAGAAAATTTATTCCGCTGCTCTATCCAAGCATAGCCATCTGTATCCTGTTCTGATTGAACAATGCCAATAAAGTCATAGGAACGAATATAGGAATTGTTTGTATATATCTGCTCATTTCCATCGGGTTTTCCATAATAAAAACCTGTAGTATAGGCTCTGTGACTTGCCTTAGAAACTTCATCCACATAAAGAGGCAGATTTTTTTCATAGCACATAGGGTCAGTAAAATAGTCATCAATGGCACGGCGATATGCTTTGATTACCGTTCCAACATAAAAAGGGGTTTTCATTCTGCCTTCGATTTTCAGGCTTACAACGCCAGCATTTACCAAGTCCGGAATATGATCTATCATACACAAATCTTTGGAATTATAAATATATGTGCCTCTTTCGTTTTCCTCTATGGGCATATACTGTCCGGGACGTGTTTCCTCTACAAGATGATATTTCCAACGGCAGGGATGGGCACAAGCCCCTTTGTTGGCATCACGATTACTCAAATAATTACTAAGCAAACATCTGCCGGAATAAGAAATGCACATTGCACCATGAACAAAGGCTTCAATTTCCATATCCGCAGGGATTTTCTCCCGAATTTCTCCAATTTCCTTTAAAGAAAGTTCTCTCGCTACCACAACACGCTTTGCCCCCAGCTGATACCACATTTTGGCACTTTGGTAGTTGGTATTGTTTGCCTGTGTAGAAACATGGATTTCCAAATTTGGGGCAGCTTCCTTTGCCACAGAAAACACACCAAGGTCCGAAACCAAAACCGCATCTGCACCCAATTCATAAATTTCACGGAAATAGTCTGCCATGCCTTCAAAATCCGCATTATGGGCATAAATATTGGCAGTGACATAGACCTTTGCACCATGGTCATGGGCAAAACGAATTCCTTCTGCCATCGTTTCTTTATCAAAATTTTTTGCCTTTGCACGTAAGCTGTAGGCTTCACCACCAATATAGACAGCATCTGCACCATAAAGCACTGCAATTTTCAATCTTTCCAAATCACCGGCAGGTGCCAACAATTCGGGTTTCTGTTTATTTATCATAGTTTTCTGCTCCTTCTGTATTTATGGGAATTTCTTTTTTCTTATAACACAAGGCTACACCATCACCAATGGGAATAATAGAAGTTTCCAATGCTTCATCATGGGTGATATCCCAAAGGAAATTCCGTAGTCTTTTATGGATGGTGCGTTGTCTTCTTGGCACACTGAATCTCGTTTGGGCAATGGTTCCGCCCTGCAAAACATCATCTACAATGAGAATGCCACCGACAGGCAAAAGACGCAGACAGTGGGGCAGAAAATTCCCATACTGCCCTTTTGCCGCATCTAAAAATATCACATCATAAGGCCCTTCAAGTGTCGGCAGAATATCTGCCGCATCACCTTCCAATATGGTGATTTTTTTCTCAAGACCCATACGCTTGATATTTTTTCTTGCATCTTTCAACATGACTTCAAAACGGTCAATGGTGGTTACGGTACCGTCTTCTGGCAAATAACGACACATCAGACCTGCGGAAAATCCTACAGCCGTGCCGATTTCCAAAATATGCTTTGGTTTCTGCATGGTTAGAAGAACGCTCAATAGTCGTGCCGTTTCCAGAGGGATAATTGGCACTTCTGCCGCTATGGCTTCTCTCTGTATCTCACCCAATACACCATCATACATGGGCTGAACTGTACGCAGATATGTGTTCATGGTTTCATCTGTTACATATTTCATATATTCTCTCCTACAACTTCTGTTTTGGTATTATTCCACACTATTTTGATATTTTTTCTTTGCTGCCAAAAATTCTTCATAAGTTTTAGTAAAGACATGGGAATTGCTACCTTTTTTCTCTACTACATAATACAAATAATCATTTTTCTCGGGATATAATGCTGCACGGAAGGAAGCTTCCCCTGCATTGGCAATGGGGCCAAGGGGCAGTCCTTTATTGATACGGGTATTGTAGGGTGAATCTATCTGCAAATCTGCTTTGGTTAACTCCCCTGCACTCTTTCCAATAGCATATAGCACTGTTGCATCAATACCAAGACTCATCTCTTCTTTTAAACGATTATAGATAACACCTGCGGCTCTTTCCCGTTCTTCGTCCACATTTATTTCCTTTTCAATCATCGAGGCTATGGTAACAATTTCGTCCAGAGAATGTCCACTTTCTTCCACAGCTTTTTTATACTCTGCTGTATACATCTTATCAAATCGTGCCAACATCATATCCACCAGATCATGTGCTGTCATATCGTTAGATAAATAATAAGTGTCCGGGAACAAATAGCCTTCCAGCATATATTCTCTTTGGGGCAAATTCTCCACAAAATCATAGGCAAAGAAGCCATGATTCGTTTCTTCAATAAATTCTTCTGCCGTACAGATTCCAACTTCTTCTGCTTTTTCTGCAATCTGCCGTACATTATACCCTTCAGGTATCGTAATTTTCTTTTCATAATGGACAACACCTGTTTGCAAAAGTTCCATAATCTGTGTTGGTGTCATACCTGTATCCACATCGTATGTCCCCTGCTGATAAGTGCCGTCATATCCATTCAGCTTACTGCTAAGGCGGAAAGAAAATTTACTTTTGACGAGTTTTTTCTCTTTTAAAATTTCTGCAATGGTAGCGGTATCTGCACCTTTTGGTATAGTTACTTCTACCATCTCTCCTGTGAGGTTTTCCGTGCCTGTTGTCGGTGAAAGTAAACCCTCTACAAAGCGAAAACAGCCAAATCCAATAAAAACTGCCAAAATAATGATGACAAGAAAAAGACCAAGGGGATTTTTTCTTTTCTTTTTTCTTTTATGGTGTGTATGACGAATAGGGGCATTATTTCTTGCATGGTGATGAAAATCGGAAGCTGTGCGTCCACTTTTTTCCTCTTTTTCTCTATTCCCTAAATGAAATTCTGTCTTCCGGCTTTCCTTTGCGAAATGTTCTTCCGTTCTTGTTTCTGCCTGCCGTCTTGTTGTCATGGTGGTTTCTTCCGTCAGATATCTGCTTTCCTTTCTTGACGGATATGTGGTTTCTTCCCGTACTGGATAATGGCTCCCCTCATGGCTGGGATATATCGTTTCTTCCCGTACCGGATAACGGCTTTTGCCACGGGTGGGGTATGTGGTTTCCTCCCGTACCGGATAACGGCTTTTGCCATAAGTAGGATATGCCGTTTCTTCCCGCACCGAATAATGACTTCCGCCACGAGTGGGGTATACCGTTTCTTCTCTTGTTATACGGCTTCTGTCTTTATGCGAAAATGTTGCCTCTGCCCTATTTTGTTCTTCATCTCGGTTTTCCTTGTCCTGCATAACCGCCCTCCTCCTTCATTAAACTTCTTTCATTATACAATTTTCTTCCTTTTGAAACAACCTTTTTCTTTTTCCTGTAAATTCCTTGCAGAAACCTGCAATTTTGCTATAATGGTACTGTAATTGCTAAGATACAAAAATAGGAGGAGGAATCTGGCATGGATTATCAAGAAAGTATTACCTATCTGGAAAAGGAGGTTGGTTTTGCCTCTGTCCCTGGTCTTACTCGTGTTCTGTCATTACTGGAACGCATGGGAAACCCTCAAAAAAATTTAACCTGTATCCACATTGCAGGCACAAACGGAAAAGGTTCTGCTTCTGCCATGCTTTCCTCTGTTTTAAACGTAAGTGGTTATCGCACTGCCGTTTATACTTCTCCCCACCTGCAATCCTATACAGAACGCTATGTTATTGCAGACACACCTATTGCTAAGGAAGATTTTGCAAAGGAAATAACCTATGCAAAGGAGCTTTGCCTTGCCATGGAAAAAGACGGAGAAGATGTACCAACCCTTTTCGAAATTTTAACAGCAGTAGCTTTTCACTATTTTGCAGCACAAAATGTGGATATTGCCATTATGGAAGTGGGTCTGGGCGGACGCTTCGATGCCACAAATGTCATCGATACGCCCCTCCTCAGTCTGATTATGTCCATCAGCATTGACCATACGGATTTTCTTGGCAACAGTTTGGCAGATATTGCCAAAGAAAAAAGTGGCATTATCAAGAAAAACTGTCCTGTAGTATTGTATCCACAAGAGGAAACCGTATATAATATAGTAAGAGAAACAGCAGAAGGACTTTCTGCACCGCTCTATTATATGCAAAATATAGAATATACGGTGCTGTCCCGTACATTAAAAGAAACTGTTTTTTCTGTGCAGGGGACAGATTTTTCCAATGAAGAAATCCATTTACCTCTGTTAGGCGATTACCAAATACAAAACTGCATAACCGTACTTTATGCCTGCACCCTTTTACAGAAAAGCGGTCTTTCTTTGACAAAAGAAAGTATTGCGAAAGGGATTGCCCATGCCCACTGGGCGGGACGCATGGAAATCTGTGGTGAAAGTCCTTTGGTTTTGTTGGATGGAGCACATAATGCAGATGGCATTAAGAAACTTGCTGCCACGCTTCCTGCTTACACAAAAGGCAGAAATATTACGTTAATTCTCGGTGTTCTAGGTGATAAGGAATATGACAGTATGCTTTCGGAAATTTTCCCTCTCATTCGGCAGGCAGTGTTGACAGAGCCGGAAAGCCTACGGAAACTAGATGCCTGTGTATTGAAAAAACAAGCAGAAATCTATGGAAAACCCCTTTATGTGGAAAAAGAACTAACAGATGCCTATGAAAAGGCTTGCTCTCTCACAAAACCCGCAGATGTCATTCTCTGCTGTGGTTCTTTGTATATGATTGGTGCAATGCGAAGCATTATCTTAAACAAAAAATAACCTTGTAACTTACCATATTCTGATATAAATTTGGAGGCAAAACATATGATAAATTTTAAAGAAGAATTGGAAAAATATCATCACATTATGGAGCTTGACGAAATCGAATCTGCCTTGCACCCTTCCCAGATGCAAGACATATTAGATATTTTACAGCACATTGCCAATGAAAAAACAACGGATTTTTATGATCCGTCCAGATAAAAGGAGTCGATATTTATGAAGTGTCCAAATTGCGGCTCTACGATTCCAACAGGATACCATTGTCCAAACTGCGATGTAGATGCCTATGTATTCCAAAAAAGCAAAACAGTTTCCATCCGTCTATATAACCAAGCCCTAGAAAAAGCACGGGAAAACGATTTATCCGGTGCAGCAGAACAGTTAGAACAAAGTCTTGTATTTGATAAAAACAACTTGCAAGCACGCAATCTTCTGGGACTTGTCTATTATGAAACAGGCAGAATTGCAGAAGCACTGCGTCACTGGATTATCAGTACATCTTATGAAACAGAAAATAACCCTGCGGAATCCTACATCAACTGTCTGCAAAAAAATGCACGGGAAATGGAAAAAAGAAATGATGCTGTACGAATGTATAATCAAGCCCTGCTTTACTTACAGCAAAACAGCGATGATCTGGCTATCATACAGTTAAAGAAAAGTCTAGATGTAAACCCTGATTTCCTAGATGCTTACAATCTTTTAACCTTATGCTGTATTATGGAAAAAAATTATAAGCGGGCAAGACAATTTATTGAAACGGTTCTGAAAAAAGATATTAAAAATCCCTTTGCTTTGCGGTATCTGCAATATCTTGAGAAAATCGGACAAGCCTCATCTAAACAAGCACATCATCTTTGGAAAAACAACAATGGTTCCGGAAAAATGTTGAAAACAGATAGTGCCCCTCCTATCCCACACTACAAACGCAATGATAGAAAGAAATCCGGCCTTCTGGAAAAACGTGACTTTTTTTCTTTTGCCATCGGGCTAATTGTTTCGGCAACGTTTCTTCTGGTTTTGGTTGCACCTGCCCTCAGCGATGAAAAAGACAAAAAAATTTCTGATCTGACAGCACAGCTAAAACTTTTTTCCGGCGAAACCCACATGACTGCCGAAGAAGTCAAAAAAATGCGTACAGAATTTCAAAAACTGCAAAAAGAAAATAAGTTGCTGCGCAGTGAGGAAACAAAACAAGCCAATCTGGAACTATTGGAAACCGCCTATTCCCAAATGACAGACAAAGATATACAAGCTTGCGTACAAACATTAGACAGCATTGAAACAGTTGGTTTCAGCGAGGAGGATATGGCAAAATACAACACCATCAAATCTACGATATACCCAAAAGCAGCCGAATTGCTCTATAACAAAGGCAAGAGTGAGTTTCTGAATAAAGAATATGAAACAGCAAAAACAAATTTAGAAAATGCTCTGCGATATGCAGATAAAGAGGAATTTGTGGGGGACATTCTCTTTTATCTCGGAGATATTGCCGCTGTAAATAAAGATACCGCAACAGCAAAAACATATTATGAACGAGTGCTTTCTGAGTTCCCTAACTCCAAACAAATTGAAAATGTAAAAATTTCTATTAAAGAATTGGAAGAAACAACAGCAGAATAAAAAAAACCTTTGCTTCTGAAAACATTGAACTGTTCCATTTTATACGAACAGTTGAAAATGAAACAGTTCAAAAAAGCAAAGGTTTTTTTATTCTTCCACCATACGGTAGCCGACACCCACCTCTGTAAAAATATATCTGGGCTGTGCCGGATTCTTTTCAAGTTTTCTGCGAATATTCGCCATATTCACACGGAGAATCTGATTATCCTTAATGGCATAAGGACCCCAAAGTTCTGTAATAATGGAATCATACGTTAGCACACGTCCTGCGCTTTTTGCCAAAAGAGATACAATTTTAAACTCTATCTGTGTCAGATGTACGCTTTTTCCATCTACGACAACCTGCCGTTTATCAAAATCTATCCGCAAATCCTGCGCCTGAAATACATTCCCTGTCTGCGAAGCATTTTGTGTTTTAGCACTATGACGCAGTGCTGTGCGGATACGAGCCAGAAGCTCTGATGTACCAAAAGGCTTTGCAATATAATCATCTGCTCCCATATCCAGTGCGTTAACCTTATCCGCTTCCTCTGTTCTTGCCGATACCACAATTACCGGTATATTCGACCACTCTCTGATTTTTTGCAAAATATCTGTACCATCTATATCCGGCAGACCCAAATCCAACAGTGTCAAATCTGGACAATGGGACGAAAGCATAGATAAAGCCTCCTTCCCTGTATGTGCCATCACAACAGCATAGTCATTGGCTTTTAATGTCGTTGCAATAAAATTGCTGATTGCCTCTTCATCTTCAACAAGTAAAATTTTGATTTTATTGGACATGAATATCCTCTCCTTTCAAGGGTAATACAAAAGTAAAGTTTGCACCACCATCTTTATTATTCTCCGCAAAAATCCTCCCGCCGTGTGCTGTAATAATAGATTTGCAGATGGGCAGACCAATACCCAGACCCCTTGCAGAGTCCGTAGACCTACTTGGCAAAGTGCCGTCAAAAATATGTGGTAAGCATTCAGGAGGAATCCCGATACCTTGGTCATAGACAGAAAAAACAGCCTCTTTTCCTGTATTTTTTATCACAAGATGAATTGGGTCTTTTGTACCCGAATGACGGATGGCATTTTCCATCAAATTGATGAGCACTTGCTCAATAAGCATAGCGTCCATAGGTACAAGCAGAAGTTCTTCTGGCACATGAACACATATTTCCGCATGAGAAAACCGTTTTTTTATTTTTGTCACAGACTCCTCTGCAACTTCTTCTACAATTTCCTCCTTCTTTTTCAGACTTGCATCGTGTCCGCTGATTTTGGTTACAGAAAGCAGATTTTCCACCATTTGAATAAGCCACCCGGCATCGTGATGAATATCTTCAAGAAGCTGCCTTTTGGTTTCCTGATCCAATGTATGTGCATTCTCCAAAAGTGTAGTGCTGGAACCAAGAATACAAGTGAGGGGTGTACGCAAATCATGGGAAATGGCACGCAAAAGGTTGCTCCGCATATTTTCTTTTTCTTTTTCCAGAAGAATTCTCTGGGATTCCAAAAAGATTTCCTGCCTGTCTAATGCCAAAACTACCTGTGCCATAATCAAAGTAATATATTGTAAAGTATCGCTGCTGATGTAGTCCGGGTCTTGCAGCAAAAGTCCTACAACGCCATAAATTTCGTCTTTTTTGATAACAGGTATGTATGTGCCAAGGCAGTTTTGGCTGATATCCTCTATACCAAGTCCTGTACTCTTTTTGCTTAAATAAGCCTCCTGTGCAACCTGCTTTTCCAACATACTGCCAAGTATTTTTTCATCGTTTTCCGAAAGGTATTTATCGACTATATATTTGGGGTTCAGCGGAGAGCCAATATACAAAATCACACTGCAATGGCTAACTGCATCAATATGTTCCATAGAAATCTGCAAAATATCTTGAAAATTATTGGCAGACAATAACTCTTTGCTCATATGATTCAAGCTTTCTGCACGCTTTCTTCGTAGAGAGGAAAGCACGGCTGCACGCTTTACCTTCGCAGTGAGCGCACTGATTAAAACAGACAAAAGAAGCAATATAGCAAAGGTAATCGGGTACCCTGCCAACGTAAAATCAATGGCGAAATAAGGGTAAGTGAAAAAGAAGTTGACCCCGATAACACCGCTTAATGAACTGATAATCCCCCAGACATATCCACTTGTGATAGAAGAAGTCACAGCAACGGCAAGCATAAATACACCATATATATTATCATTCAGCACATTTGCTTTACGCAGATAGAGTGCAAAACACGTTGCCACAAAGAATACAACAACTGTTTTACCTAAATCCCACAGCATGTTACGAAATTTTACTGAAAAATTATTCATTTTTACAGACATAACCCATACCTCGATTTTTTATTTGCAACAGCACAGTCATTTCTTATTCCATTATAGCAGAAACAGATAAAAATAAAAGAACATAATCTGCTTTCTTATAGAAAAGCGATGAAAAAATCGCCCATATATCATAAAAAATGTCTTACGGAAAAGTATATATTTACCTGTGAATCTACAAAAATACAGCAAAGGAACGTTGCAATCCTTTGCGGAGTTTGTTATAATTTCTTGTAATTGCTATATAGTATTTGGTACCTTTTTTGATATAAATGTAAGAAAAAATTTATTGTCGAAAAAATATGTACCGTTTTATATTTTACAGAAATGAGGACAGTCAGATGAAAAAACCTTTTGTTTCTTTGGAGCAGATTCAAAAAATAGCAGAAAAGTATCCAACACCTTTTCATATTTATGATGAAAAAGGAATTCGGGAAAATGCACGAAAAGTAAACAAAGCCTTTTCGTGGAACAAAGGCTTTCGGGAATATTTTGCCGTAAAAGCTACACCTACACCCGGTATTTTACAGATTTTAAAAGAAGAAGGTTGTGGCGCAGACTGCTCCTCCTATACTGAATTACAAATTGCAGATGCCATTAAAATACACGGCAAAAACATTATGTTTTCATCTAATGTGACCCCTGCCGAGGACTTTGCCCTTGCTGCAAAACTTGGCGCAATTATCAATTTTGACGATATCACCCACATTCCATTCTTTGAAAAAATTGCCGAAATTCCGGAAACTGTCTGCTGTCGTTATAATCCTGGCGGTGTATTTCAGGTAAGCAATGAAATTATGGATAATCCTGGCGATGCAAAATATGGCATGACAAAAGAACAACTGAAAGAATCCTTCCGTATGCTTAAAGAAAAAGGGGCAAAACATTTTGGGATTCACTCTTTTCTTGCCAGCAGTACCAGCTCCAACACCTACTACCCTATGCTTGCCAAAATTCTCTTTGAGCTGGCTGTAGAAATAAAAAAAGAATTGGACATTCACATTGCATTTATCAATTTATCCGGTGGTATAGGCATACCCTACAAACCAGAAGAAAAACCATGTGATATTATGGCAATCGGTGAAGGGGTTCGACAGGTATATGAAGAAATCTTGACACCTGCCGGTATGGATGATGTGGCAATCTTTACGGAAATGGGACGCTATATGTTAGCACCTTATGGTGCATTGGTTGCAAAAGCAATTCATGAAAAGCATATCTATAAAGATTATATCGGTTTAGATGCCTGCGCTGCAAACCTTATGCGTCCTGCCATGTACGGCGCATACCACTATATAACGGTTATGGGCAAGGAAAACGAACCCTGCGACCATGAATATGACATTACCGGCGGACTTTGTGAAAACAACGATAAATTTGCCATCGACCGTATGCTGCCCAAAATTGATATTGGAGATTATATCTACATTCATGATACCGGTGCTCATGGTCATGCTATGGGCTATAACTATAATGGTAAACTGCGTTCTGCGGAGCTGCTTCTGCAAGAAAACGGTGACGTACAGTTGATTCGCCGTGCAGAAACAGAAAAAGACTACTTTGCCACTTTTGATTTTACAGGCTTATTTGAAAAATAAAACAAAATGCACCGAAGGGATTCACTTTCGGTGCATTTTTTGTTGCTACACATTTGAAATTATGAAGAAAAGTTTATAAATAAAATCTTCTCATGATAGGCGAAAGGCTTGCATAAAACAAGTTTCCCGTCCTTGTTTATATAGAACAGTTATAAATCGCATATGAAGAGCAGGAAGGGAATCTGCCCTTTTTTTCGCTTGCAGCCTTTTAATCTGGCTATTATGCCCCGAACTGCCCTTAAAGCAGTTTATCCCTGCTCCTCATGCACAATGATGGTTTTCTCAAAGTACCCACACACCATCTTTAGATGAAAAGCGATGCTTTTGGACGCATGATAAATCTCAATCACACCACCATAGATTACGATAAAAATGCAGATGTACAGTACCCATGTGGTCATGCTGTTGATTTACAGCATATGTTTAGCTGTAGAGAAAGTTACCCAGTAATTCCAAACCAGATCAACAGTGCAATACCAATCAGCAATAAAAATATGCCTACCTGACGATACGGTTTTTCTGTATATTGCCGATACTTATAGAACAAGTCAAAAGCCGCTCCGAAAAACAGCAATGATAAACTGCCTTTCCATGCCGGATTGCCTTTCACGAAACATATAATTGTTAAAACCTGCGTTGCGGCAATCATAAATTCCAGTGCATAGCTTTTTGCCTGTACATCAATTTGTTCATCTCGCTCATCTTTAGGCGGTCTTTGCCTTGGTAGTTGTTTCATAAAGCACTTCCTCCGGATTTTTAATTTTTAGATTCGTAGTACATAAAAGAGAATATTTCTGTAAACATGGATATTGAAAATGCAAATGCCAAGCCTACGCCCATAGCGATAAAGCCTTCATCGCCGCTGACCTTTCCCATAACCAGCATGCCTAACATGAAAATAAAAGAAATTGTTTGTGTAAGCTTAAAAGCCTTGCTTTTCGATTTCAATTCAATCAGTTGATTTCTCTCGTCCATCTGATCCAGCCTATCTTCTTTGGTAAATTTGCGTGACAAACTGCGGATAATCAATCCGCCACCCATAAAATAAAGGGCAAAAATCAAAACAGCACCTTTGATTTCAAAAGCATGATTGATGAAATCTGTAATTAAAAGCAAAGTACCCAGTGCTAAGACAAAGATACCTTTGGCAAAGGATTTATTGTTATAAATCTTCATATTGTGAATCCTCCAATTCCTTGTTTTCTTTTAAGCAGCATAAGTCTTCCACTGTCACATTAAATACTTGAGCCAGCCTGTATGCCAACATAAGAGATGGACTATATTGCTCTTTCTCAATGGAAATAATTGTACGGGAAGAAACATGAACAACATCAGCCAACTGTTGCTGCGTCATCTTTGCTGCCGTTCGCAATTCCTTAACTTTTGTTTTCATCAAATTACCCCTTTTATGTGAAGTTAACTTCTTATGAAGCTAGCTTCATCATATCAAAGGTGCTCTATTTTGTCAAGAAAATCATGAAGTAAACTTCACTTTTTTTACAGTTCCTTGTTCTTTTCAAGGTGAACCTGTTTTGTTTTCTGATGGTTAGGACTTCTTTCTTCTGAGGCAGAACCTTGTCTGTAACATCTAAAATAAAACCTTTCTGACGTTTCTTTACCATCTAAGATTAAACAGTTGATTTATGGTATATGCCTGCTCATTTTCCGATTTCATGTACTGATAAACCTTCTTTGTGCAATATCTCTATAGAAATTCTGACAGGTATGGTCAGATAATAATAGCTCATAAGTAAACTACTTTTTGTGTGATGTTATGTGGTAACTTCATTTTGCACTACAAAATTTACTTATGCGTATTTTTATATGTCGCACTTCGTTTTACAATCCAAAAAGAAAAAGACAGATCATCGCCTGCCTTTTCCTCTCGTTATCATTATGCCTTTAATTTGCTCTCCAGAATGGTCTGCAAATCCTGCAAAGCAATCTGCTCTTTTTCACCGGTTTCCATTTCTTTCAATTCTACCTGACCGCTTTCCAATTCAGATTCTCCCAAAATTACAGCATATTTTGCACCAATTTTATTGGCATATTTCATTTGTGCCTTTACACTACGTTCCACAGTATCACAGTCTGCACGGATACCGTCTTTTCGCAATGCCAAAGTCAAGCCCTGTGCCTTCAATAGACCTGTTTCACCCATAGAACCAATATAAACATCTCTTTGGGGATTATCTACCAATGCACCATTCTGTTTTTCCAGTATCATCATCAGCCGTTCAATGCCAAGACCAAAGCCGACAGCCCCTGTTGGCTTGCCGCCACATTCTTCTACCAACATATCATATCTACCGCCGCCGCAAACAGTCAAGCCATCAGATACAAATTCAAATACCGTTCTGGTATAATAATCCAGTCCACGAACAATTTTCGGGTCAATGGTAAAAGGAATTCCCATTTCTGTCAAAATATCTTGTACTTTCTGAAAATGTGCAGTACATTCCTCATCCAGACAATCCAATACAGAAGGTGCATCTGCAATAACTGCCTGACAGCTTTCTTCTTTACAGTCCAGTACACGCAAAGGATTTTTTTCAAAACGCTCTTTACAAGTAGGGCAAAGCTTGTCCAAATTTGCACCAATAAAGTGACGAAGTTCTTTGTTATATCTGCTGCGACATTCGGGGCAACCCAAGCTGTTCATGCGAAGTTCTACACCATGAACACCCATTTCCTTCAGCAACGTTGCAGCAACAGAAATTGCCTCTGC
Organism: Anaerotignum sp.; assembly: GCA_020024255.1. GTDB lineage: Bacteria > Bacillota > Clostridia > Lachnospirales > Anaerotignaceae > Anaerotignum. The sequence goes on along the minus strand of JAHHTX010000012.1, from coordinate 3,712 downwards.
ATCTTGTGCTGCACTGTAAGAACCAAGCATTTCCACACCAAACTGATGGAATTGCCTTTGCCTTCCTGCCTGTGTATTTTCACAGCGGAAAGTCGGGGAAATATAATATAACTTTGTAGGCTGTGCCTGATTGTGCATTCCATGCTCAATATAGGCTCTGACTGCCCCTGCCGTACCTTCCGGACGCAGCGTCAGACTTCTGTCCCCATCATCGGTAAACGTATACATTTCCTTCTGCACAATGTCTGTGGTTTCGCCTACACCTCTAACAAAAAGTTCTGTAAATTCAAAAGCAGGTGTACGGATTTCCCCGATGCCAAATGTCTCACAAATGCGACGCATTTTTTCTTCAATCTTTTGCCAAGCCTTGACCTCGACACCGTAAATATCCTTTGTGCCTTTTACTAATTGAATCATGTTATCCCTCCCTCGGCAATCCCTGCCGCTTTCTTTCTATCATCTCTTCGATTCTGCCAATATAATCTTCAATACTTTTCACATTAAATACTCTTTCAATGCGGTCTGTGCGGGGGTCAACGGTTTTTGTGCTTGCCCCTGCCCCTGCCGCCAGAATCGTCTGTTTTTCTTCCATAATCTGAATATTGTATATGCCTTCTTTACCAGGTTTGCAATAGCCTACATTTTCAAAATTTCCCACCATATTTTTCTGTCTGTACATATAGTAAGGAAAAAGACCCATTTTCTCTGCATAAGCAGAGGAAATCTCCAGCATCTCCTCCAAATCCGCAGCCGTTGTCATGGTATACAAATCAAACTGCTCTTTCAAGCGAGATGCCCGTTTCACTGCAAGGGTATGCACCGTCACGTTATCCGGCTCCAATGCCATAATTTCTTCCATGGTATGCCGTACATCTTCCGGTGTTTCTTCGGGCAGTCCCAAAATTAAATCCATGTTGATATTTTCATGTCCTACTTCTCTTGCTTCCCAAAAAACACGTCGAATATCTGCCACAGAATGTTGTCTGCCGATACGCTGTAAAGTCGTGTCATTCATGGTCTGGGGGTTAATGGAAATGCGATTTACACCGTATGCCTTCATCAAACGCAGCTTTTCCTTTGTAATGGTATCGGGACGTCCTGCTTCTATGGTATGTTCCATTTCTTTGGTAGGAGAAAATTTTTCCTCCACCTTCTGCAAAAGGCGTTCCAGTTGTTCCTCTGTCAAGGAGGTCGGTGTACCACCGCCAATATAAATATTTTTCAAGCGAAAATTTTTTGCATACTCGGCAAGAAAATCCAATTCCAAAAACATTGCATCTAAATAGGCATCCACTTTATTCTTGTATTGGACAAGGGGATATGCTGTAAAAGAGCAGTACAGGCATCTGGTCGGACAAAAAGGAATACCAATATATAAACTGATGTCCTGTTTTCCATTTTTTGCCAAAAGCCGTCGCTCCGCCTTTGCCACCTGTAAAGAAAGTCTTGCTTTTTTTTCTGCCACCAAGTACTTCTCTGTTAGATAGTCCAAACATTCCGCATCTTGCATTCCTGCGTCCAACAAGGTATTGACAATCTTTGCAGGACGCACACCGGTCAAAAGTCCCCACTTGGGTTTGATTCCTGTTTCTTCTTTTAGGAGTTCAAACAGCGTCAGCTTTACCAGACGTTTTTTTTCTTTTTCTGTCAATGGCTCTGTATAAGGCACAGACCACACCGCCTTTTGCTTTGCCTTTTCATAGAGTATTGCAGAGGCTTTGCCCTGCTCCAAAATACTCTTTATTGTTATTGCCTCCGGGGAAACTTCCTCCACTCTGTAATAATGCAAATTAGGGTAAAAGACCTGTATCATGGTCTGGACATCATTTTGCAGTTCATGTCCTTCTAAAATATAATCAATCATTCTATGAAACCTTCTTAAAATAATTTTTCACTGTCAATAAGCAGTGTAACGGGGCCGTCATTGATTAAAGCCACTTTCATATCTGCCTGAAACCGACCTGTTGCCACTTTCTGAATAGGCATTTCTTTTGCTTTTTCACACAGTCTTGTAAAAAGACCAGATGCCACATCGGGTGCTGCACCACTGGAATAACCAGGACGTCTACCATGCCTTGTGTCACCGTATAACGTAAAGTTCGGCACAATCAGCAATTCTCCACCAACATCCTGCAAAGAACGGTTCATTTTGCCCTCTTCATCTTCAAATATACGAAGATTGACTACCTTGTTCAGCATATACTCCATTGTTTTTTCTGTATCTGTTCCCAACATACCGAATAAAACCATAATGCCTTTTCCAATTTCCCCAATTACCTCTCCGTCTACTGTTACGCTTGCCTGTGTTACTCTTTGCAATACTGCACGCATTTTCTTCCTCCCATTTCATCAACCTGTTACACGGTCAATGCTTACAACATCATGAATACCACGCAATCTTGTAATGACACGCTCCAACTGGTCTTTTGTCTTAATTTCCATGCTGATATGGAAAATAGCAGTCAACTCTTTTGTTGTACGGATATTAAAACCTTTGATGGAAATATCCTCATCTGCCAAACAGCGACTAATTTCCAGTATCAAACCATTTCTATCATTGGCTGTTACACGAATTTCTGCCAAATAAGATGCGGCTACTTCTCCATGTGTATACTGTGCATCCCATTCTGCATTGATTAACCGCCCTCGTTCCTCTTCGCTAAGGTTCATGATATTGATACAGTCTGTTCTGTGTATAGTCACACCTCGTCCACGAGTGACAAAACCGATGATTTCATCTCCAGGCACAGGACTACAGCATTTTGAAAAACGGACTGCCACATCGCCAATGCCTTCTACCACAATACCGCTTTTACTTCTTCTTTTCAAAGGCTTTTGAGAAACTTTCTTTTCAAAATCATGCAGAATATCCTCTGCCGTTTGTTTCTCTCGTTTTTCCTTCAAATATTCATCTCGCAGACGATTGACAACCTGTCCTTCCTTTAATCCACCATACCCGATGGCAGCCAAAACAGCGTCCCAGTTTTTAAAATCATATTTATTGATCACAATTTCCTGCCATTCATGACGGAGCAAATCAGCAGGCTGAAAACCTTTCTTCTTCATATCCGCAATAATCATTTCTTTTCCACGGATAATATTCTCTTCTTTTTCTTCTTTCTTAAACCACTGCTTGATTTTGGTTTTTGCCTGAGAACTTTTCACCAAACTCAGCCAGTCCCTGCTTGGACCTTTGGAGTTTTGTGATGTCATAATTTCCACAATATCCCCATTTTGAATCTTATAATCAATGGTAACCATACGATTATTGACTCTTGCGCCAACCATTTTGTTTCCTACTGCCGAATGAATCATATATGCAAAGTCGATAGGTGTAGAACCTTTGGGCAGCTGAATGACTTCACCTTGGGGCGTAAACGCATATACTTGGGCTGTAAAAATATTCAAATCCAGTTTAATGGTATCCAGATACTCTTTGTTATCAGACATATCCTTCTGCCATTCCAAAATCTGCCGCAACCATACCAGTTTGGCTTCTTCTTTTTGTGTAGATTTATCTCCACTTTTTCCTTCTTTGTACTTCCAGTGTGCTGCAATCCCGTATTCACTAGTGCGGTGCATTTCCCAAGTACGAATCTGTATCTCAAAAGGCTGTCCAGAAGGACCAATCAGCGTATTATGCAGGGATTGATACATATTTGGTTTTAGCATGGCAATATAATCCTTAAATCTGCCAAGCATTGGTTTATAC
>JAHHTX010000113.1 GCA_020024255.1 Anaerotignum sp. | reverse complement strand
ATCATGATGCAGGAAGGAGAGAATGTATGAGTACATTACAAAAAGTACAAGCTTACTACAAACAAGGACTTTGGACGGGAAAAATGCTAAGTCATGCAGTTGAAAAGGGTTGGATTACAGCGGAAGATTATCAAAAGCTGACAGGCTGTCTCTACGAACCACAAAAGCCCGATAAAATTTCGGTTGTACAGGAAACACAGCTGACCATTATGGAATCTATGGCAGAACAGTATGAGGAGGGATTGGAAAGGGATTTGCAAAACAAAGAGGTACAGGCAACGATTTATGAGGCGATTATGGCATTACAAGAAGGAGGAAACTAATATGGCAGAATTATATTTTGATTTGGTAGTAGCAGGAAAACGGACTTGTAATAATGAAAATGGGACTGTAAAGAAAGTGCCGAAACATTTACAGACAGAGGTTTTAGCACTCCTTGAAGAACGTGGGTATGATGCAGATGGAAGACCAAAAGCAGAAAAGTAAATAAGAAATATCAATTATAGAAATAGAAAAAGTGATTGTCCTTCTAAGATGGCAATCTTTTTTTATAGCTAACTTATGGCCTTTGCATGAATTTTGCGAGGGCTTTTTGTAAGTTGATACAAAATGAGATTTTGTTTTGTTTATGGTGGGAAAGGAGGTGAGGTGAAGTTCAGGAGGAAAACCATAAGAAAGGGGGTGGAGATATTGCGTACAGAGTGGTTTTTTACGCTGGTTAGTCTGCCGTCTGTGGTGACAGGCTTGGTCTTGTGGCTTTCTCAGCGGAAGATTGTAAAAAAATCGGAGGAAATGGCAGCAAGAGAAAAACAAAGAGAAGAATACGAATGTATGCTTTTAAAGTCTGTCAATGCGGCTTTGTCATTGGGAAAGGCAACGGCAAAAGCAGTACAGCGGATTCCCGATGCCCACTGCAACGGAGATATGCAGGCGGCTCTTGATTATGCGCAGTCAATCAAGCATGAGCAGGAAGAATTTATGGCAACAAAAGCAGTGGAGAATATTGTTTAAAAAGGAGGCTTAGGTTGTGGCAGTTTACGAAACGAAGAGGAAAAAAGAGTTTTCAAAGAAAATTATGGGGTGGGAGCTGTTCCTTTTATGGGTGAATACAGTGGGTGTATTGGGACTTGCTTATCTTTGTGTACTGAAGACTTTTGATGCAGGCCTTCCATGGCTTACGGCCATGGTGGGTTTGCCTTGGGCGGCATGGGGAGTGAGTAAAACAGGGTACACCATGAAATCATGGAAGGAAAACACAAAGGGCGGTATTGTTTTTGAGAATATGATGAAAGGAGAAAAGTGAGTATGAAAAAAGTAATGATTTCGCAGCCAATGCATTTTTTGACGGAGGAAGAAATTTTGCAGGCAAAAGAAAAAGCAGTTCATTTTTTGGAAAAAGCGGATTTTGAAGTAGTAAATACTTTCTTTCAAGATGAGTGGTACAGTGATGAAAAAATGGAAGAGAGAGGCGTTTTGAATAAACCGCTTTGTTTTCTTGCTAAATCTCTTGAAAAGATGAGTGAATGTGATGCAGTTTATTTTTTGAAAAATTGGGAGCTTGCAAGAGGATGCAGATTGGAACATGAAGCAGCGAAGGCATATGGCATGGAAGTGCTGTATGAAGAATAAGGAGGGAACATATGGATAAAGTGGTGAGCAACTGGTACATGATTGTGGGGGCTTTGGCTTTGGTGATGCTTTGCATTACCATGATTCTTGATTTTTTCAAGTTGCCTACCAAAGAGCAAAGAAGAAAGGTGAAAGAATGGCTTTTGTTTGCTGTTACGGAAGCGGAAAAGGAATTGGGAAGCGGTACGGGGCAGTTAAAGCTGCGGAAGGTTTACGATATGTTTTGCACAAGGTTTCCTGCGGTGGCACAGGCGGTTTCTTTTGATACCTTTTGTATGTGGGTAGATGAGGCACTGGAAAAAATGAAAGAAATGCTGCGGGAAAATGAGGCAGTTCGCACATATACGGAGGGAATACAATGATAATAAAAAAAGCGATTGCAAATAAACAGAATTACGGAGGAAAAAGAAGTACAGGCAGTATTCAGTATATTGTCATCCACTATACAGCAAATGACGGGGATTCTGACGAAAGTAACGGAAGATACTTTCAAAATCATATTGTGGAGGCTTCTGCACATTACTTTGTGGATGGGGACAGCGTGACACAGTCTGTGCCGGACGATTATGTGGCTTGGTCTGTAGGCGGAAAGAAATACCCTTCCTGTGCTACCTCCGGTGGCGGTCATTGGTATGGAAGGTGTACCAACAACAACAGCATTTCTGTAGAGCTTTGTGACGAAAAGAGAAACGGGAAGTATGATTTTTCAGAAATGACATTGGAGAATGCAGCGGAACTAGTGCGGATGCTCATGCAGAAATATCATGTGCCAATACAGAATGTCATCAGACATTTTGATGTGACAGGAAAGATTTGTCCTAAGCCCTTTGTGGATGACAACAAGGCATGGGGGAATTTCAAAAAGAGATTGACAGGGGAAAAGAAGGAGGAAGAAGTTATGGTGAAATACTATGAAAAGTTGCAGGAAGTGCCCTCGTGGGCAAGACCTATGGTGCAGGATATGGTGGAGAAAGGGTGTTTTGCAGATGAGAATAGATTGCATTTGAGTGAGGATATGCTGCGTGTGTTGGCAATTTCCCAAAGATATGCAAAAAAACAGTAAAGATATAGGGCGGTTTAACCGCCCTTTTT
>JAHHTX010000112.1 GCA_020024255.1 Anaerotignum sp. | reverse complement strand
AGCATTATCAAAGATGGTGTACAGACAGAAAAATTTCATCCTGAATTGCCGGAAAAAATTACTAATGTCATTACCTGCAAAAATCCCAGATGTATCACTTCTGTGGAACAGGAAATTCCTCATATTTTTAAATTGACAGACAGAGAAAGACATATTTATCGTTGTATTTATTGCGAATCCGAAGCAAAAAAATAAACCTAACAGTTCGGTTTTCCCAAAATCCAGCACTTTTCGTTCGATGGCGGAATGTTAAGTACAGTTGACAAATTGCCAATCGTATTTGGTTTTATATTTGACTGCCTTTTGGTATAATTTCTATAAAAAATTCACCTTGTGAGAAAGGAGCCAAATATGAATTTTAATGAAAAGCTAATAGAGCTACGAAAAAAGGAAGGGCTTTCTCAGGACGAGATGGGAGAAAGATTAGGCGTGTCCAGGCAGACAATCTCTAAATGGGAACTTGCACAAAGCTATCCTGATTTCCAAAGGCTCGTTGCAATCAGCGATTACTTTGCCTTATCACTCAATGAACTCGTAAAAGATATTGATGTTCAGGATATCCGTAAGAAAACCATCACCGAAAAAAAACTTGCACAGATTTATGATGATATGCAAACCGCTAAATCTGTTGGAAATAAACTTCTAAATGTATTTGCTACATTTGGAATTATAGGTGTACTATTCTTTTTGTTGATAGGAATTATCTTTGGTAATTAACCAATGCGTGTTCGACCTATTTCAATTATTCTAACAGCCTAACTTTTAGGATTTGCTTAATTGGTACAGTCATGATTAATGGCTGATGTAAAAATCCAAATATAAGAGTTCAGAAAATATCCATTCAAAAAAGCTGCTAGCATCTCCTTGCGAGAAGTTCCAGCAGCTTTTTTACGTTCATTTTGTGTTCCTGTTTTTGCATCTTGAAAATACAAGACAGCAAAGTAAACACTATTCATTCAGCTGTACATAATGTCCAATCACCGCTAACTGTGCTTTATTCACCACAAATGAGCCGTCGATCATGTGTATTTGATAGTAGAAACCACCCTTTATAGAGTACATCTCATTTTTGTAGATGTATTTAGTCCCCCTGCTATGTAGAAAAGAGCAAAAAAGATGCACCATTTCTAATTTTTTCAATACTATGTAAAAAGATGGCAAGTCCATAAAAAATATTAGAAAAGGGGAATTTATTATGGGAATTATAAGTACAGACAAGTTTGTTAATGTTGATTCTATGCAGTGTGATGAAGAGGTAATCGTCACCCTATCTTTGACGGCATCTCCCGATATTACCGATAATCCTGCGGAAATCATTCTTTTGCTAGACCGCTCCGGCAGTATGCAGGGTGAGCCTTTGGAAGATATGAAAATCGCAGCAAAAGCATTCATTGATATCATTGATGAGGCTACTGACGGAAACCTCAATGGACATTTAAACGGCGGTACAGAAATTGCAGTAGTAAGCTTTGCCAATAATGCTGTGATAGATGTCCCTCTTTCTGATACAACACAGCCCTTGAAAGAGGCTATTGATCATCTGGAAGCCAATGGATACACCAATCATGGTGACGCCTTTACTAAGGCAATAGAACTTCTCACGCCTGCATCAGAAAAAAATCGTATTATCGTCATGTTTACCGATGGAAAAACAACAGCCGGTTCTGCTCCCGCTCCTATTGCCAATGCTGCAAAAGCCGATAATATTACGATTTATTGTATTGGACTGAATGGGGAAAACGGCATTGATGAAGATGCTCTGAATAGCTGGGCAACATCGCCTGCCTCTGAGTATGTGGCAATTGCCCCAGACAGTGATGCATTAAAAGAAATTTTTGAAAAATTAGCAGAGGAAATTTCTAAGCCGGGTGCAACTGAGATTGTCATTCACGAAATGCTAAATCCCGAATTTGTCATTACACAAATTGTTCCTCCGAATAAAGGGACAGCCACACAGCTTTCCGATACAGAAATCCGTTGGAATATAGACCAATTAGGGACTGTTGCTGACGAAAGTGCTTTCTTGGCATTTTATGCAATGTATACAGGTGATACTTCCGGTGACAAAGAAATCAATGAATCTGTCACCTATATGGATGCAGAACAGAATGCTGTCACATTCCCTTCTCCTATGGTTTCTGTTATCTGTAACCCTATTGTAAAACCAGATCCTTGTCCCGAACCCATCAACTTTACCATTGACGGTAGTTCGGATATGGTCACTTATGATTTGGGCGATATTTATTTTTCTTCTTTAGGTAATATCTTAAATCTAGACTTAACACTTATGCACGTTTGCCCCAATAGACGTATTGGTCTTGCTGTTTCCGTCGCAGAACTAGATGATTTGGACATAGAGCATCAGCGAGTGACAAAAGTATTTACCGTACCTGCCCATCAAGATTCATGCTGCCGTAACATAAAGGTAAAATGTCTGAAATTTGTTATGCCTGATGACCTAAATCTTACGCCTATTTCTCCCTGTCAGTGCAGACAGCGGAAATTCCGTGTAAGAGTTCTGCACAACTATCTGGACAGCAACTTTAACTGTCAGGGATGCATGGAAATTCCCACTATAATTTGAAACATTACAACACAACCACACACAAACTCCTCCACATGACATAGGGAACAGTTGCTGTTCCGACAAAAAAGCCTTGGAATCAGTATGATATTTCCAAGGCTTTTCCTGTATGTTCTTGATTATCTAAAAAATCAAAATCACCCGTTAAACGGGTGGTTTGACCAGACCCTATAAGGGTCTTTCTCCTGCGGTAGTACTCTAAAGAGTGCATCGAATGGTCTGGCAATCACACCTTTATTACTGGCTGCCCCCTTCTCGGGGGCTTTTTCATTGCCTTATTTCACCGGC
>JAHHTX010000111.1 GCA_020024255.1 Anaerotignum sp. | reverse complement strand
GAATAAAATTTAATTGTGTATCTAAGGCATAGTCTAACAAAAGAAACGGCTCCTGTCAAATCATTTTCCAAAAATTTTCTTCTTTGTTGTATATTCTATGAAAAAAGAGAAAAAATATAAGGATAAAGTCAAAAAGATAGGGGTGCAAAATATGAAAGAGAAAAAGAAAATGACACCGGAAGAAAAAGCAAACATGGAAATAAAATATGAGATTGCAGAGGAGCTGGGACTTTTGGAAAAAGTGGAGCAAGTGGGGTGGAAAGGACTGACTTCCGAAGAAAGCGGTAAAATCGGCGGTATTATGGGGAAAAGAAAAAGGCAGGAGCGGCAAAATCAGAAGAATAAAAATCATGAAAAAGAATAGGGAAAGGCTTGCATTTGCCTATTGATACAGATATAATTAAAAACTATGGAGAAAAGTCGGTGTAAACAAATCATACCCTGTCCACAAATTCAAGGTCGTTCAAGAAGTGAACGAAACTGATGACCATGGAATTTGACAGGCAATAAAACCAGACAGCCATCATCTTGGGAAAATACAGATTTATATGCTATAGGTTTAAATATACTTCTGTTGAGTCCGGAGGATACAAACTTTCGGTACAATGTCGGAAGGTTTATGAGAAATAATCGATATAGCATGTAGCATGAAAAAGAAAAGCGGACAAATGATTGGGATAATGCAATCGAAGAGATAGAATAAGGGTATGGATTTTGTTATGTTTAGGAGGAAATCATGGAAGCATATGGGGAATTTGCATCAGTATACGATAAATTTATGGACGAAGTTCCTTATGACGCATGGTTAGATTTCCTGAAAGCGGTATGGAAAAAAGAAGGTATTTCGCCAAAAGTCATTTGTGATGTCGGGTGCGGTACAGGGAATATTCTGTTGCCGTTGGCACAGGAAGGATATGCGGTCATGGGGATTGATATGTCCTTTGATATGCTTTGTCAGGCTGACCGCAAATTACAGGAGGCAGGTCTTTCTGCATTTCTGTCGGAGCAGGATATGACAGAGATGTGTCTGCCCCAAAAAGCAGATTGTATCCTTTGTCTTTGTGACGGTTTAAACTATTTGACAGAGGACGGAGAACTGTCGATGGCATTCGGTCGCTTTCGGGAGGGACTGACAGATGATGGAATACTTTTTTTCGACTTGAACACTGCTTATAAGTTTTCGCACATATTAGGAGAAAATACCTTTGCCGCAACTGAAGAAGATGCAGCATACATCTGGGAAAATTACTATGATGAAGAAGAAAGAATCAATGCGTATAACGTGAACTTCTTTTTGCGTACGCCGGAAGGCAGCTATACACGCACAGAGGAAGTGCATTATGAGCGAGCCTTTTTGTGGGAAGAAGTGAAACAGGCATTACAGGAAAATGGTTTTGCCGTAGTATCAGTTTATGAGGACTATACCTTTACTGCACCTAAGGCAGAGAGTCAACGTATTTGCGTTTTGGCAAAACCCGTGAAGAAGAATATGGAGGATTAAGACGATGGAAGATTATATTATTCGTGCAACAGCAGGAAATGGCAGTATCCGTGCCTTTGCTGCAACAACAAAAAATTTGGTGCAAAAAGCAAGAGAAGTACACCATACATCTCCTGTAGCATCTGCGGCTCTTGGCAGAATGTTGACGGCATCTGCTATGATGGGCAGTATGATGAAAGGAGATAAGGATTTGGTAACATTGCAGATTCGAGGGCTTGGACCGTTGAAGGGAATTGTGGTTTCTGCCGATGCCAAGTGTCGTGTCAAAGGCTATGTGTTCAATCCTGATGTGGATATTCCTTGCAAATACCCCGGAAAACTCGATGTAAGCGGTGCTATTGGTGACGGCTATATGAGTGTCATTAAGGATATTGGCATGAAAGAACCTTATGCAGGGCGGATTCAACTGGTCAGTGGAGAGATTGCCGAAGACTTGACATACTATTTTGTACAGTCTGAACAGACACCTTCTTCTGTAGGTCTTGGTGTTTTGGTGGATACAGATACATCTATTCGTCAGGCAGGCGGTTTTATCATTCAGCTTTTGCCAGATGCAACAGAAGAAATGATTTCCAAACTGGAGGAAAGGCTCAATACGATTCCATATGTAACAGACCTTCTGGATATGGGAAAAACACCAGAAGATATTCTGGAAATGATTCTGGGTGATATGGATTTAAAAATCATGGATAAAGTGCCAACGGAATTTACCTGTAATTGCAGCAGGGAAAGAGTTGAAAAGGCACTTATTAGTATTGGGAAGGAAGAACTGGAAAAAATTATTAAAGAAGATAAAAAAGCAAATCTGCATTGCCATTTCTGCGGAAAGGAATATGCTTTTACGGAAGAGGAACTGAACACACTTTTGGAAAGCGCAAAGTAAGAAAACCCAGAAAGAGGTGAGTCGGCGAAAGGGGAAGTTAGAAACAGAAAATGCCATTATGGAAGAAACGAAATTTATTTCATGGATTGGAATAGATGAAAAAAGTAAGAGGCTGTCGCTTTAGTGATTGAAAAATTGTGAAGCGGCAGCTTTTTTTTAACACAAATAATCATAGAATATAGGAAGGTTTTCAAACACATCGTATTTGGTAAGGAGAAAAAAACCAAGAAATCCAAGGAAAATCAGTATATTTTTAGAAAAAGTAAAACAGCAGTGAAAAATTTTTTCTCGTAAATTTTGTTTTAAATTTAACAAACTATCATGAATTTTTTTTGGTACCATTCTATGAAAAAAGAATCTGTATATATTGACAATAATACTAAGGTCATATATTATTTTAAGTAAGATATGTCAGTTATTTTCGACATACGTTATATTTATTGGTAAAAATTTGGGAACAGAAAAATTTTTATCAATAAGAATTATCC
>JAHHTX010000110.1 GCA_020024255.1 Anaerotignum sp. | reverse complement strand
ATAATACCAAACTTTTATACTAAGCATATAATAATAAAAACGGTGTCAATCAAAGGTTTTTGTAAAAATTACCTTTGATAATTTTTATAATGTCATAATAAGGAGGAGAGTACATGAAAAAAAGGTTTTTGGGGTTAGTCAGTTTGATGCTGATTTTTTCGCTGATTTTTGGCGGATGCTCAACAAGTGAAGAAAAAGAAAAAACAACAGGCGATTCTTCTGAAAAACAGGGAGAAGAGCAAAAGGAAAGCCAAGAAATAAAAAATTTGGTTATTCCAAAGTTGGCAACAAGAGAATTGGAGACATTTAATATTCTGTATAGCCAGTTGGCGGCAGACTTTGAAAATCTCTGCAATCTAGTTGAAAGTTTGCTCGAAGTTGACAGCCATGGTGCCCTCAAGCCGGCACTTGCGGAAAAATGGGAAACAAAAGATGGCGGTTTGACTTGGAATTTCAATCTTCGTGATGGTGTAAAATGGGTAAATTTAAATGGCGAGGAAAAAGCCGATTGTGTATCCCAGGATTTTGCAACCAGTTTGGAGTGGGTACTGAACTTCCATAAGAATGACTCAGTTAATACCTCTATGCCTATTGAGATGATTAAAGGTGCAGGGGAATATTACGAATATACAAAAAATCTTTCTAAAGAAGAAGCGTATGCTCTAACAGCAGAAGAAGGTTCCAAATTCCGTGAAATGGTTGGTGTGGAAACTCCGGATGACTTAACAGTAGTTTATCGTTGTATTGAACCTAAACCATATTTTGATTCTGTAGCAACTTATGCGTGCTTATTCCCAATGTCACAAAAAATGGTGGATGAACTGGGTATTGATGGTGTCAAGTCGATGAATAATGAAACAATGTGGTATAATGGCTGCTACACCATGACTTCTTATGTTCAGGGAAATGAAAAAGAGTTTACCAAAAATCCTGCTTATTGGGATAAAGAGTGTAATTTGTTTGATACAGTTACCATTAAAATGGTAGAGTCAAATGACGTTGCATTCCAGCTGTATCAGACCGGTGAAGTGGATTATGTCGAATTAACAGAAAGCAACTTGAAAACGATCAGTTCTAATAAGGACAATGAACTGTATTCGTCCCTAGTTGAAAAACCGGCAGATAAATATTCTTACCAGATTCACTTTAATTATAGTAAAAATAAAGAAGATGGTACACCGGATACAAACTGGAATACTGCCATTGCAAATGAAGCATTCAGAAAAGCACTATTTTATGGATGGGATCTTTCTGAATATTTTAAACGCACAAATGCTTTAAATCCAATGACCTGCGAAAACAACTATTACACAATGAAAGGCTTAATCTATACTTCCGATGGTAAAGATTATGTAGAGTTGGTTCGTGAAGAATTGGGATTGCCAGAGTTGAACGGTGAAAAAATGGTTCGTCTGGACGCAGAGAAAGCAAAGAAATATAAAGAACAGGCAATGAAAGAATTGACTGCTCAGGGAGTTACCTTCCCGGTAGGTTTGGATCACTATATTTCAGGTGCAAACCAGGTAGCATTAGATAGTGCAAATGTATTAAAACAAACTCTCTCTAACAGCTTGGGTGACGATTTCTTGGTATTAAATATAAAGACTTTTGTTACTAAAGCATCAAAAGAAGTTTTTGATCCTAAATTACATTCAATTTCTACCAATGGTTGGGGTGCAGACTATGGTGACCCACAGAACTATCTGGGACAGGAAACTTACGGATATGATAACGCATATTATTCTAAGAGCCAGTCTAAGATCAATGATGTGAAGGAAACAGAGCAGACCAAAGCATTGCTGGATACATATAAAGAATATACTTCTCTGGTAGAGCAGGCAAATGCAATCCATGATGACTTAGACGAAAGATATGCAGCTTATGCAAAAGCAGAGGCTTATCTGTTGGATCATGTTTTGGTTTTACCACTGAACTATAATGTTTCCTGGTGCATGACAAAGATTAACCCATACAGCAAGATGAATGCAATGTATGGAAGTATCAATGAAAAGATGAAAAACTGGGAAACAAAGAAAGATGGTTACACAACCGAAGAAATGAAACAAATTGCTGAAGAACATAAATCAGCTTCTCAAAAGTAAGAAAAAAACAAAAGCAGAGATTCTAAAATGAATCTCTGCTTTTGTTTTGAAGATGGCTCAACTGTAAAGATCGGAGAGCAGAATATCTAAACTAAGTTAATTTTCTTTTATAGCAGAAGAAAAACGAAAGTTTTGGATGATATCAATTAAAAAAGAGGAGATTGTTACTGTAACTAAAGAAAAAGCAATCTTCTTAAAAGGAATATAAGAAAGAGATAGAATAAGAACCGTTAAATCTGTTATCAAATATGCACGAGATAATTTCCAATTCATTAACTTTGAGATGATTAAAGCCAAAGCATCATCACCTCCACTGGAACCACCTTGACGAACAATCAAACCGACCCCCATGCCGACAAATAAACCACCAAAAATGGAAGCAAGTAATGGTGTTGAAGAAAGATCGGGTAATATTGGAGGAAATTGCTCCCATAAACGAAAAAATGCGGATAAGCTGAAACTAGAAAAAATAGAGAATTTAATAAAAGAACTTCCTAAATATTTAAAGGCAAATATGTAACAGGTCAAGTCCAAGATTGGTGCAATGACAGATGACGGAATATTAAACCAATGATTGAGAAACAAAATCATTCCAAGGACACCACCTTCTGTAACTTGAGATGGGCGGTGAATATTATAGATTCCGAAAGACAGTATTGCGGTACCTAACAGAATAAGTGTTAATCTTGAAGCAGTAAAACCATCTGTTAATTTTTGGGTGTATTGTATGAATTTATTTTGATCCATGTTTTTGACCTCCTGTTTATTTATTATTCCTCGTAGTATCATTCGTAACAATCATTTTATTCTACGCCTGTATTCTTGTTCACCACTATATGATAAAGTATGGTATAATACTAGAG
>JAHHTX010000109.1 GCA_020024255.1 Anaerotignum sp. | reverse complement strand
AATAGATACCCAAGGAATATCGTCATTCCACCATTCAACTTCAGCACGTGGAGGAGTTTTTCCCATGTGATACTGCACAATATTTCCAAAGCGTACCCATTCCCAACTACCCGGAATATCAAAGGGTAAATCTATTTCAGTAATTGGGCTTACTTTTTTATCTTCTTTTACCTTTAACCGCTGCTTCTCTGCCTGAATCTGCTGATACAGTTCTTCAGCGGTGCCTTCTTCGGGACGCTGCTCTACCAGTTTGCCCTGAATTGCCATTTGCAGAATGCTGTTTTTCAGTTCCTGTGGGGTCATTCTTTATCTCCTTTTTTAGGTGCATGCAAATTGAATTCTATCAACTTACTCATGTGCTTAATAATCAAAAATAAGTTAAGCAAAATCACAGTAAAAATATAGTAAGCAAGTGCTGAAACGATGCGTTTTACAACTGAAATATCAAAGGGCAACCATTCAAATGAAGCACCGCTAGCCACAGCAATGGTTAGTCCATACAAAAGCAAAAAAACACACAGCACCGACGAAAAAATAATAGCATTAAGTGTTTCCCGCATTACTTTTTCTGCCTTTTCTTTTTGCCTTTTATCTTCTACAGAGGAGTAATCGTGCCCACTCAAAATACTTAATATTGCAAAAAGTATAGAGGTAATGATACTTAAAATCACGCTCAATTCTGAGAAAAAATCCGTATCTGCCTCATATAACATTGCAAGTCCTATGGCAAATGTCAATGGAAATCCGTAAAATACAAGATATTGTGATTTACAATTTTGGAATAAGGCCAAATGTTCATGGATTACTTTTCGCAGATTAAAATATGCCTCATTTTTTCGGAGCAGACAAATACATATTAGAAGGCCAGACATGACTACCAATCCTGCTCCAAATATTTTTATTATATTCATGACTACTCACCGTCTTTTATAGTAAATACCATTTTCTGCTTATAATCATCTGCTGTTTCGATCATATAGGTAAGAAGTTTTTGGTCAACATCCTTCATTTTAAATATTTCATCTGGAATATCTTCCACAATACTCATTTTTTCGATATTCTTTAACCTCACTGTACGTGGATGTTTGTTTATTTTGAATGTAACCGCAATATCATCAAAATCTTCATCAGCTGGTATTTCGCATATGCCAGTTTGATCCGCTTTATCAAACCAGTGAATCATTTTATCAAGAAATTCTGGTCTTAATTTAGGATGTAGATAGGATTTTTCTTCTTTTCCGGTTGAAATAAGCATATTGTCTGCATCGTTTGGTGATATGTTATTTCTAATAAGTGTAACACGGTGCAGGTTTCCGTGCTCAATCAACTTCTCAAGGAATACTTTTACGGATACGCTACGAGTTTCAAAAGTCATTCCAAACTGTGAGAAGAACAGCCGCATATACTGGGTAGTTACCATTTTAGCACCGTATACTCCGATTGTTTCAAACACAAGTATTCCCTTGTTAACAATGGTATCGCCAGCATCTTTAGGTACATAAACAACACAATGAAACTTCATCACAGCAGCTTCATCTGCATTTCTGTGATGACTTATTTTATGAGTTTTACGATCTGTCATATCTGCTTCTATGCCATAATTTCCAGACTGGATCACAAAAGACAGTGTTCGGTATGTCGGAGTATCGCTTGTTCGTAATGAATTTTCGGCAATAGAAAAAAGTTTCTGTTTTTTCTCATCATCAGATAGTTCATTATTCGCATAGCAAAATGATTTAAACAACTCAAAAATATTAGCGAAAGTGATATTGCCATCGACATCTTTTTTACTAACCTCAAATAAATCATTCAGGGCATAAAGTGATTCTGCATTCATTTTTTCGTATCTTTTCTTTACGAAAAAGCTACATACTAACATTCCGTGATTAGCCATTTACCAAATCTCTCTTTCTGATATTTATGACAATAAGTTTTCTATTTTCTGTAGCACTCTGTCGATCTCGGCATTCAGGGATGCCCGCTCCTCCTGATACCGCTGCATCAAATCCATAGGGGCAAGAATTTCTTCTTCCTCATGGGGAAAACCGCACTGATCCAGATTGTAGCCGAAGTCCTCGGCAAGCTGCTTTACAGTGTACTTTTTCGCTTTCTCAAAGCCGTCTACTGTGATTTCCTTACGGTCATTCCACCACTCTACAACCGGTGCAAAATGCTCCAGCTTCATGGGCTTGGTCTTGGAGAAATGCTTGTAGCCCTCCGGCATATCCATCCGATAAAACCAGGTTTCCTCGGTGGGGTGGGTACGGTCAAAGAACAGAATATTTGTGGTAATAGAGGTATAGGGTGAGAACACACTTCCGGGCATACGGATGATGGTATGCAGGTTGAACTCGGACAGTAGTTTCTTCTTGATAGCGATTTTTGCATTATCCGTACCGAACAGGAAACCATCCGGCAGGATTACTGCCGCACGGCCATCCTGTTTCAGGCGATACATAATGACCGACATAAAGAGGTCAGCTGTTTCGGAGCTTGCCAAATCAGCTGGGAAATGGTTTTTTACATCTGCCTTTTCAGAACCACCATAAGGAGGATTCATTAGAATGACATCAAACTGGTCATCCTCGGTATAGTCCAGCACATCACGCAGCAGGGAGTTTCCATGATAGACCTGCGGCACATCCAAATCGTGCAGCAGCATATTGGTGATGCACAGCATATAGGGAAACTGTTTCTTTTCGATGCCATAAATGGAAGACGCATAGGATTCTTCATCTTCCGTTGTTTCAACCTGCTTTTTCAGCTCTTTCAGCCAGCTGGTGATAAAGCCGCCAGTGCCGCAGGCAAAGTCTGCCATCTTTTCACCGATTCTTGGCTTTATCATCTGTGCCATAAAGTCGGTAACGGCACGAGGTGTGTAGAACTCACCGGAGGAACCTGCACTTTGCAGCTCCTTCAGGATGGTTTCATAGATTTCGCCGAAGGCGTGGCTTTCCTCGTAATCGCTCAAGTCCAGCTCATCGATCACATTGATGACCTGACGCAGCAGGACGCCGTCTTTCATGTACTGGTTGGCATCGGCAAAGGTGGTCTGAACGATGGCTTTTTTGATGGGGGTATTGGCATCCACGGGCAGTTTTTTCAGCGTTGGGAACAATGTATTATTCACAAAATTCAGAAGCGGATCGCCGGTCATTGCCGTTCCGGATTTGTCATCGTGCGCCCAGTTTAACCAGCGGCAATTGTCAGGTATGATGGAGATATAGTCCTCATCATCAAATTCCCAG
>JAHHTX010000108.1 GCA_020024255.1 Anaerotignum sp. | reverse complement strand
TAATATATCCATAAAAATAAATTAACTTATTAAAATATTGATATTTTAATAAGTTAATGATATGCTAATCATAAAGGATGTGATACTTATGGCTTATCTGTCATTATTAAAACTTTACTATCAAGACAAATCAAACTATGAAACTACCTATATACAACGATATAACAGCGAAGCCACACAACATTTGTCATTTTCCATTCATGAAAATCCGGCATTTTTATTTTTTACACCAGAACTATTTTCTCTGTTGGATAAAATCACAAAGCTGGATAAAAAACTGACACAGATTACTGAATCTCTGCCCCAAATTGCTATTGACCAATACACAAAAAAATGTTTGGTCGATGAAATATTATGGACAAATGATATTGAGGGAATCGTCAGCACACGCCATGAAATCAACGACACCCTGCAAAACCCAAAAGAGAAAAAGCGTTTTTATGGTTTAATGCAAAAGTATCTTCTGCTTTTGGGAAACAAAAAAATTCCTTTGAAACGTTGTGAGGATATTCGAAATCTTTATGATGAATTTATCCTGAAAGAAGTGCAAGCAGACGATCCACAAGATGCCCCTGACGGCATATATTTTCGTAAAGGTCATGTAGATGTGCGTACAAAAACAGGAAAAATCATCCATGAAGGCCTGTTCCCCGAAACTGCTATTATCTCTATGATGGAACGAAGTTTGGAATTTCTAAATGATGATACCCATAGTGATTTAATCAGAATTGCTGTATTTCACTATCTATTTGCCTATATCCACCCATTCTATGATGGAAATGGGCGTATGACCAGATTTATCAGTAGTTACTTGCTTTCCGGTCGGCTCCATGATTTAACAGGATTCCGCCTATCCTACACCATCAAACAACACCTAAATCAATATTACAAAAGCTTTGCCTCTACCAATGATACCAAGAATAAAGGGGATTTAACGCCTTTTGTCTTAAATTTCTTTGGGATTTTAGTCCATTTGATTGAGGATTTATGCGAATCTTTGAAAAAGCGTTCTATAAAATTACGGCATTATCTGGAATTGGTATCACTGCACACCTTGCCCAATACCGATAACAAAGATGTACTGGAAATCCTCATTAGCAACACTCTTTTTGGTGAGCAAGGGCTCTCCATTGCCGAACTGGTGAAAATCGAAAAGCGTAGTTCTTCAACCATACGCAATATTATTAGCCAATTCCAAGAAGAAGGTCTTCTGAAGATAAACAAAGAAGGTCGTAGATATTTGTATGATATAGACTTGGATAAGCTGTAAAGGAGGTATTCCATGATTGCCATATATGCCAGACAATCTGTAGACAAGAAAGATAGTATCAGCATAGAAAGTCAAATTGAATACGCCAAACGGGAGATTTTTTCCAATCAATATAAAGTTTACCAAGACAGCGGCTACTCCGGCAAAAACACAAACCGCCCCGCTTTTGCAGAAATGATGCAGGACATCGAAGCAGGACGTATTGAAAAAGTGGTTGTTTATCGATTAGACCGTATCAGCCGTTCTATTGTGGATTTTGCAGACTTTATCAATATTCTGGAAGAAAGAGATATTTCATTTGTATCTGCCACAGAAAAGTTTGACACTTCTACCCCTATGGGCAGAGCCATGCTTTATATTGTAGTGGTATTTGCCCAGCTGGAACGGGAAACCATTGCGGAGCGTGTACGAGATAATTATTATGCACGTGTCAGAAAAGGTGCTTGGGGCGGCGGGCCTGCCGCTTATGGTTTTGATTTAGTGCGGACAGAGATAGGCGGAAAAAAGGCAACCATTTGTCAGCCAAATGAAAAAATAGAAGTGGTAAAACGTATTTTTGATTTATACAGCCGTCCTTATACCAGTCTGTCAGACGTACAGAAACAGCTTATTGCAGATGGTTCTTTGACGTCTGCCGGTGTCAACTTTGACAGCACAAAGCTGTCAAGTATTTTGAAAAATCCTGCTTATGTTAAAGCAGATATTTCTGTTTACAATTACTATAAAGCAAAAGGTACCATCATGGCAAATGATATAGAGGATTTTAAAGGAACCTATGGCTGCATTCTGGTAGGTAAGCGAGATGCAAATGAACGGAAATACTCAGACGTATCCAATCATCTTCTTGCCATCGGACACCACGAGGGGATCATCGAAAGTACCACATGGTTATTCTGCCAGCAAAAGCTTTCCAAAAACCGACAGATAAAAAATACCTTTAAAGGAAAACATTCATGGCTCACAGGTCTTGTCAAATGCGGTCATTGTGGCTATTCCTTTTCTGTGACCTTTTCCCATACAAAAGAAGGTAGAACACCCTACTTTGTCTGCTCCGGAAAATATCTACATAAGTGCTGCCATGCAAAACAGACCCATCGGGTACATGATGTAGAGGAGCAAGTACAGGCAATATTGATAAACGAAGCGGAAGTATACCGCTTAAACCGAGAGAAAAAAGAAAATGCCCTGCTGAAACACTATCAACAGGAAATTTTAGAGATTGATGGTAAAATTGAAAATCTAATCAACACATTGGAAAATGTCAGTAACATTTCTGCCGAATATATCAATCGGCGTATCGAGATCCTCCATCAAGAAAAACAGCAGCTCCTTTACAAAAGCGAAGAAGCCATAGCAGGATTTCATACAGCAGAAGTTATTCCCTTTACTGCAAAAGACTGGAAAAATATGGCATTTTCAGACAAACGGGATATTGCCCGCAGTCTGATTGATAAAGTCATTCTAAGCGAAAACGGCATTGATGTACAATTTAAGTAACTTAAAAAAAGGAGAGCATATGTATCTGCATATACCCTCCTTTATTTTTATTTCTAAACTATCCACATCCCACTGAATGGAATAATACCCATTCTCTCTTGCTGTACGAATTACGTTATCTGTATACTCCCCAAAAGGCGGACGAAACAGCTCCATATTTACACCCGTAATCTCCTTTACAGAATTATGACATTTTTGCAGTTCTTCTGCAATCTGTTCAGAAGAAAGTTGGCTCATATGAGGGTGTGTTGCTGAATGATTCCCCAAAGTATGCCCTGCTTCTGCAATCTTCTTCACTTCCTCTGGATATTTTTCTACCCAATATCCGCAGAGAAAAAAGGTTGCCTTTACATCATTTTCCTTCAGAATCTCCAAAAGGCGGTCTGTATCATCTGCTCCCCATGCCGCATCAAAGCTGATGGCAATTTTTTTCTCATCTGTACCTACACAATAGATGGGTAGTTCTTTTTTTGCTTCTGCTGATAATATGGCTGCTGTTTTTTCTGCTGCCGGTGGCAAAAAACGACTGCCTACTGCCAAAACAACTACAGCTGCCATCAACCCCCATACATATTTTTTCCGAAAATGGAACGTTTTAAAAATCTGCATATCATTCCCTCCTTTTTTTGATATCCTATGTCATAACGGCTTATCCATATGTATCACATCAAATAAAAACAGTAGACATAGATAGAACATAAATTTGCTTTGATAAAAAAAGGCATCAAAACTTTGATGCCTTCAGCCTATAGAAAAAGTAGTTTCTACCCTTT
>JAHHTX010000107.1 GCA_020024255.1 Anaerotignum sp. | reverse complement strand
GATTGTTTGGATTCGGAGTAAGAGGGGAAAAAGGAGTTGTAATTATGGATATTATGACCATTGCGGGTATTCTGGGCGGATTTGTCCTGATTATTATTGCGATTATACTGGATACAACCGCTGGAATCTCTTTCCAGTTTGTAAGACTTAAATCTTTTGTGGATATTCCAAGTCTTTTTATTGTCTTGGGCGGTGTTATTGCGACTATTTTGGCAAGCTACCCCATGAACAAACTGAAACAGGTTCCCAAGCATATGAAAATATTGATTTCCGGCAATAGATACGAACCCATGCAGTATATCAATACCTTGGTTGAGTTTTCCAAAATTGCCAGAAAAAACGGGCTTTTGGCTTTGGAGGAAAAAGCCAATGAACAGACAGACCCATTTTTTAAACAGAGCATTATGCTTATTGTAGATGCCACTGATTCGGAAAAAGTAAAGACAATGCTGGAAAACGATCTGGAAAAGTTGGCAGAACGTCACGATGACGGTGTCGGTATTTATGAGAAGGCTTCCGCTATGGCACCGGCTTACGGGATGATTGGTACATTGGTCGGATTGATCAATATGTTACAGAATATGGATCCGGAAAATGGCAGTTCGACTATCGGGAAGGACATGAGTACTGCCTTGGTTACAACGTTATATGGCTGTATCCTTGCCAATCTTCTTTTTAACTCCATTGCGAACAAGCTGCGTATCCGCAGTGATGAAGAATACTTATGTAAACAGATTATTATTGAAGGTGTACTTTCCATTCAGTCTGGCGAAACGCCTAAATTTATGGAGGAAAAGCTGATTTCTTTCCTTGCACAGGCGGAAAGAGACAATGTTTTGGGTGAAAACAAAGATTAAGCATAGAAATTAGGATGTGTTTGAAATGGCAAAAAAAATGAAAAAACAGCCGGGTGGTGCCAACTGGATGGACACATATGGGGATATGGTTACACTGCTTCTGTGTTTCTTTGTACTCTTGTATTCCATGTCTAGCATCAGCTCGGAAAAATGGAAAGTTATTGTAAAGAGTTTTAATCCGGGTGCAACGGAAAGTTCACAGGTGGTTACCACCACAGCACCCAACAGCAGCTTGGATGACCCTGTGGCAGGGGGACATGACCCTGCTGAGGTGCAGGAGGAGTTTGACGAGCTTTACAGGAAACTTTCCACTTATGTAAAAGAAAATCATTTGGAAGGGGATATTGAAGTTTCCAAAGGAGATGGATTTACTTTTGTGACCTTCCGAAATAACATATTTTTTGACGGGAACAGCTATTACCTGAAGGAGGAGGGTAAGGCTGCGTTGGACAGTGTAACCAATGCCATTGCATCGGCAGAGAGTTCTGTGGAGGAGGTTCGTGTTTTGGGACATACCTCTCAGGCAGATCCCACTGTAGCCAACGAACCGACCAGCGACCGTTTTCTTTCTTCCAACAGGGCAACAGAGGTGCTGCTTTATATGCAGCAAAAGGGTTTGATTCCCCCATCCAAACTGGTTGCCTGTGCCTATGGTCAGTTCCGCCCCATCAGTTCTTTTGATACAAGAGAATCCAGGGCAAGGAATCGACGGGTGGAAATTTTGATTACGAAAACAGACAGTCAGGAAAAAACATTGGAGCAGTATTATAATGAGGCTGTAGAAGGCTGATGCTGTTTGGGAAAATGAAAGGAAGGGAGGAAAACACGGAATATGGCGGAGGTATTATCGCAAAGTCAGATTGACGCTTTGCTAAGCTCTATGCAGGCAGGCGGCGATGAGGGCAATGCAGCAGAAGAAACAGTCGCAGTCAAAGAAGAGAAGAAATATAAAAAATATGACTTCTACAGTCCAAAGAAATTTACGAGAGACAGATTGCGTCTTTTGCGAAACATCTATGAAAACTATACCAGAGTTGTCACTTCCCGCATCAACAGCGTGGTGCGGACGCCCAGTCAGGTGGATCTGATCGGGATTGAAGAACAGCGGTATTATGAATTTGCAAATTCGCTGAATGAAACAGATGTGCTGACATTGATTCAGGCAACAAGCCGTGAAGGTGCAGCCACAGAACCCATTGTGATGAAGGTGGATACAGGAATCATGCTGTGTATGATTGACCATATGCTGGGTGGATTGGAAGAAGATGACAGTGATTTTTCTTCTTACACATATACAGAAATTGAATTGAGCATCTATGAAGTTGTGGCAAAATATATGATAGAGGTGATGAAAGATGCCTGGTCAAACTACATTGATTTAGAGTTTTCCATGGATCGTCTGGAAACAAACCCAACCATGATGCAGGAAATCAGCAGAGATGAGTCTGTGGCAATCGTCTTATTGGATATTCAAGTGGGCGGCATCAGCGGGAATGTGAGCATTTGTATGCCGGAAACTGTTCTTTCCGGTATCTTCAAAATATTGGATAAAAAATCCAATAAAGAAGGTGTAGATGAAACAGAAAGAGAATTGGCAGCCTACAATGTATTTGAAAATATCAAGAAAACATCTCTGGAAATCAAAGTGGAGCTTGGGGAATCTCAGCTTTGTCTGCGGGACATTTATGGTTTGCAGGTAGGGGATGTGATCAATCTGAATAAACCGAAGGATTCCGAGGTCTACTTAAATATTGCCGATAAAACATGGTTTAAGGGGCATCTTGGAACGAGCAACAAGAAGATGGCAGTCAAAATTACCGATGTAACCGGCAAAGCTTCTTTTTCGGAGCAGAAAAAGAAGGTGTCCGACGGTTACGGGGTTTTGATACAAGAAGAAATAAGTGATGTATCCGGTGATGCTTCGGTTCCGGTACAAAAGGGAGAATGATATGAGTTCAAAAAATTTTAGTTCTTTGGAAATTGATGCCATAGGCGAGATCTTAAATATCAGTCTGGGTGCATCAGCAACAGCAGTTTCCACCATGCTGAGCCGACGGGTGGACATCACAACGCCTAATGTAAGCGTAGTTAGCCGTGAAGACTTCCAGTTTAAAGAGCTGGAACCTGCCATCGGT
The DNA here is from genome assembly GCA_020024255.1 of Anaerotignum sp. Taxonomy (GTDB): domain Bacteria; phylum Bacillota; class Clostridia; order Lachnospirales; family Anaerotignaceae; genus Anaerotignum. Next base: position 678 of record JAHHTX010000107.1, on the reverse strand, counting down.
GTAGAAATCACTTATGTTTCAGGTGTCAGCGGAAGCAACCTGATGTTGTTAAAGCGTCATGATGTAAAAGTAATTTGTGAAATATTGATGGGTATTGAGATTGCAGACGAGGATTTTGAGTTAAATGAAATGAATCTCAGTGCAGTCTGTGAGGTTATGAACCAGATGATGGGTGCATCTTCCACAGCCCTTTCCGAGTTTCTCGGAGAAGTTGTAAACATATCCACGCCGATATCTTTTGAGATTGTGGATTTGGAAAGTTTTAAGAAAAAATATTTCGGGGACGAAGACGAAAAAGTTGTTGCATATTTTAAGCTGAATATTGAAAATGCCATCGAAAGCCAATTTATGAACCTGATGTCCATTTCTTTGGCAAAACGTCTGCTTTCTGCATTTAATCTGGAATTCAGTGAAGACAATGAGGAAGAGGAAAGCAGTGCAGCAGAATCTGCACCGCAGGCAGCACCGGCTTCTTCCGGCGGCACATTGAGTCAGGAAGAAATTGAAAAACTGATGGGCGGGATGACAGAACAACCTGCACCGCAGGCAGCACCGGCTTCTTCCGGCGGTACATTGAGTCAGGAAGAAATTGAAAAACTGATGGGCGGAGTGACAGAACAACCTGCACCACAACCTGCACCTGCACCACAGCCGCAGATGCCGCCACAGGGTATGCCG
>JAHHTX010000106.1 GCA_020024255.1 Anaerotignum sp. | reverse complement strand
GTATCAAGTTTACAAGAAAAAGTCAATAGATTGGCTGGATAAAGAGGAAAATAATTGCAAAAAAATACGAAAAAAACCTGAGTTTGTGTGAATATTTGGTGAGATATCCGATAAAGCTGTGCAACCCAGAGGCTGATTTTATGGGGCAGATGAATGTTTTTTTATAAATAAATGCAGTTCGTTAAACGCAATCCAGATGTGTAGTGCAAAAAAGAGAGAATCGTTAAAAAAAAGACTATATTCATTATGATTTTCCTAAAATTAGGAATGATGTATTTTGTCTTATACAGTTTTCCATTGGGAAAAACGGTTTTCATGCCAAGTTTTGCGTGAAAGGGAAAAGGAAAACGGCAGTCGGGCATATCTTCATTATATGGTTTTATCATGACAAAAATTCATAGATTTTTGTATGGATTGTTTTGGCGTAACTTTGTTTTTTCTGTTATATTTTTGTTTCATTTCTTTTTTTGTGTGGTGGAATTATTGCAATGGCTCTTTCCTTCTGACCGGTTTTCTGGTATCATAAATGAGGAAAATACGGGAAACACGGAGGTTTTTGTCATGATACTTGCAGCAAGACAGATTCAGAAATCCTATGGTATAGATACTATACTGGAAAATGTAACCTTTCATATGGAAGAACGGGACAAAACGGCTATTGTTGGTGTAAACGGTGCAGGAAAAACAACACTGTTTCGTATCCTTACAGGGGAAATCCATGCTGATGGCGGAGAAGTATACAGAAAAAAAGAAGCTTCTCTTGGCTATATGGCACAGAACCAACAGATTGACAGTGAAAAAACAATATATGAAGAATTATTATCCGTTTTTGATGATATTTTAACAGCCGAAGTGCGTTTGCGGGAGATGGAACAGGAAATGGGCAGCCTTTCCGGAAAAGAATTGGCAGATAAAATGGAAGAATATGCTGCCTTGCAACTTGCTTTTGAGCAAAAAGACGGCTATAGTTACAAAAGCCGTCTGAAGGGTGTTTTAAAAGGGCTTGGTTTTTCGGAGGAAGAAGCAGACAAACCATTAAAACAGCTTTCCGGCGGACAGAAAACAAGGGTGTACTTAGGAAAGCTCCTCCTTTCTCGTCCCGATATCCTCCTTTTGGACGAGCCAACCAATCATTTGGATATTGCTTCCATTGAATGGTTGGAGGATTTTTTGAAAACTTACGAAGGTGCAGTCCTAATCATTTCCCATGACCGATACTTTTTGGACAAAATTGTGACTAACGTTGTGGAAATCGAGCAGAAACGTTCTACGGTATATAGTGGCAATTACACTTTTTATATGAATCAGAAATCCATCAATCGGGAAACAGAACAGAAAGCCTATGAAAATCAGCAGAAGGAACTAAAACATCAAGAAGAAGTAATTCGGACATTGCGGTCGTTTAATCGGGAAAAATCCATTAAACGGGCAGAAAGCAGGGAAAAGGCTTTGGACAAATTACAACGTCTGGAACGTCCCGGTGCACTGCCTACTCAGATGCGGCTGACCTTGACGCCACAAATCACCAGTGGCACAGATGTCCTTCATGCCGAGGAACTGTCCAAATCCTATAGTGGCCATACAATTTTCCGTCATGTGGGGTTTGATGTAAAGCGTGGGGAAAAGGTTGCGATTATTGGGGCAAACGGTGTGGGAAAATCTACCCTCTTTAAAATGCTTTTGGGGGAAATCCCCAAAGAAAGCGGACAGATTCGTTTTGGCACAAATGTCCATATAGGCTATTATGATCAGGAACAGCATACATTGGAAGAAAATAAAACGATTTTTGATGAAATTTCCGATACATACCCCAACATGACCGCAGGGCAGATTCGTAATGTCCTTGCCGCTTTTGTATTTATGGGAGATGATGTATTCAAAACCATTTCTTCCTTGAGTGGTGGAGAAAAAGGGCGTGTATCGTTGGCAAAGATTATGCTTTCCAAGGCAAATCTTCTGATGTTAGACGAACCTACCAACCATTTGGATATGTTTTCCAAGGAAATTTTGGAAAATGCCATTAACCACTATGAAGGCACCGCTATTTATATTTCCCATGACCGCTATTTTATCAATAAAACAGCGGAAAAAATACTGGAACTTTCTCCGGAAGGCGTCACGCTGTATATGGGCAATTATGATTACTATCAGCAGAAAAAGGCGGAACAGACAAGGAAAGAAGCCGAACAGCTTTTTCTTAGTCCGCAAAAAAACGCCGAAACCCCTGCACCCATCAGCGATACCAAAACAGACTGGTTGAAACAGAAGGAACAGCAAGCCGCTGAACGGAAACAGGCAGCAAAAATTGCCAAGGTGGAAAAGGAAATTGAGGAACTGGAGAATGCGGTTGCCAAAGCAGATGCGGATATGGCAGAGGCAGGTACGGACTACGAAAAATCCCAAAAGATATTCGAGGAAAAAACAAAATTAGAAGAAAAACTGGAAGCCCTTTATGAACAGTGGGAAGAACTGCAATAAGTAAACCATACAAAGAAAACGGACAGTATCCAGCATACCTGACCATAAAAACACGGCAGACAAAGAACAAAAATTCTCTGTCTGCCGTATTTTTCAGCATTTTCTTATTGCTTTTCAGCAAAATAAGCCTTTAAATCATCTACAAGTTTGTTTACATCCATACCGTGTACAAAGCTGGCTTCTTCCAGTGTTTCCCCTGCAGCGGAAGGGCAGCCCACACAGTGCATACCGTTTCCCATAAGAACTGCACCTGCACCTCTGTCTGCCATCAACAGTTCGCCAATGGTCAAATCTTTTGTAATTTCCATGATGATTTCCTCCTTAGAAAATTTGTGCAACTTCCCTGACAAGAAAGTCCCAGAGTGTCAAAACATAAAATGCAAAACCTAAAGACTTTGGGACGCTGTTCCAATCCCTGCAGGAAGGTTTTCCCCTTGACCTGTTGGATTAGGGTTTGTCAATCCGTTTGCAATCCATGTTTTTTCAAATTTTATATGAAAAATCACGGTATTGACAGTCTGCGATTTCTGTCATTAAAAGAAGTCTTTTTTTGTTTCTTTGCTATTATACCATATAGCATATGCAAAACAAAAGACGGATACACAATTTTTTTCTAGTCGAAGTTCAAAAATTGAGAGGGTGGTACATTCAATGCCCGAGCAATGCGGAACAGTGTTGTGAGGGAAATATGCTTATGAATATTGGGGGCTTCAATTTGCCCGATAAAACTGGTGTCCATATCCAATTTTTCCGCAAGCTGTTCTTGTGTATACCCTTTCAGTTTTCTGTAATATGCAATTTTCAGTCCAAGTTTTTGATAATATCCTTCAAACTGTTCTCGCACCACAACTCCCTTCTTTCTGTTAATCAAAGTCCAGTAATTTGTAGGGTGGTATTTCCAGAACATTTGCAATCCGAAATAGGGTATAAAGGGAGATGGGTTTGTGCATATTGGGGGCTTCAATCTGCCCAATAAAACTGGTGGCAACGTGCATCTTTTCTGCAAGCTGTGCCTGAGAAAGTCCTTTTATTTTTCTATAGTAGGCAATCTTTAACCCAACTTTTTTATACTCTGCTGTAAATTCATCCTGCATGGTAAAATAATCCCTTCCTCCTGTAAGATTATAGCGATTTTCTACATCTTATAAGTATACGGGACAAATTTTTTTGTTTTTATTGTATGTTTTATTATATATATTATACTTTTTCTTATCATTATATTATTTTAATCATATTTATAG
>JAHHTX010000105.1 GCA_020024255.1 Anaerotignum sp. | reverse complement strand
TGATTTCATAAAGAAGAAACGACAGTCCCACTTTGTCAGTCTGCGGTGGGTACTACTAGTGACGTATCTGATTGTGGGGTTGATTCCCCTCTTGCTTATTGCCAACACCATTTTGCACTCTATTCGGGAATATTTTGTGGAAGAACGGAAAAAGGAACTTTTGAGTCAGGCAAATGTTATTGCAGGACAGCTTTCTTCCAATGATTTTTTTGATGATGTATGGCAGCGGGAAGAATTGCAGGAAATGATATTGAAAACGGGACAGGATAAAAACTTCCGTGTCTTGGTTTTGGATTCCGGTGCAACAGTTGTTTATGATACCGGATATGAAGAAGTGGGAAAAACTTTTCTTTTGCCGGAAGTTTTAGAGGCTTTGCAAAATAAGGATGTTGCCAATGTCAAAGACAACGGAACAGTGTATGCAGCCGTATCCATTGTAGGCGGTGGCAGGCATGATGGAGTGATTCTTATTGTCAATTCTTTAGAGGATATGGAGGCAACTCTTGCGGATATTGCAGGAAAGGCATACATTCTGCTGGGGGTTTTGGCTATTGTTGTGATATTGATGATGGTGGTAATGTCCCAGTTGTTTACAGAGCCGTTGAAGCGGATGATAAAAGTCATTCAGAATATGGCAGAGGGACATTTGGACCAGCGGATTGAAGTGAAAAATACGGGTACGCATAATGAAATTGTGGATTTGGCATTGTCCTGCAACCATATGGCAGATCAGCTTGCCAAAGTGGACAGCACCAGACAGCAGTTTGTTTCCAATGTATCCCACGAATTAAAGACACCTCTCAGTTCCGTGAAAGTGTTGAGTGAATCCATTTTGCTCCAAGAAGATGTACCAAAGGAAATGTATGAGGAATTTCTTCATGATATTAACTCGGAAATTGACCGCATGACGGCAATTATCAATGACCTATTAACCTTAGTCAAATTAGACCAGAAGGAAATTCCACTGAATTTTGCGGAAGCAAATCTGGACAAGATGATGGAGGATATTCACAAAAGATTGCTGCCTTTGGCATCGGTGAAGAATATTGCTTTACAGTATCAAAAAAATAAAGAGGTAACAGCAGAGGTGGATTTGATGAAATTGGTACTTGCTGTTTCCAATTTGGTGGACAATGCCATTAAGTACACACCGGATAATGGCTCTGTAACGATGACATTAGATGCAGATCATCAAAATGTGTTTATTACGGTGACAGATACAGGCATCGGAATTCCTGAAGAAGAAACCAATCGCATTTTTGACCGTTTCTATCGTGTTGATAAAACAAGAGATAGAGAAACAGGCGGTACAGGTTTGGGTTTGTCCATTACACATGCAACGATTATGATGCACAATGGCAGTATTAAAGTCATTAGTAAAGAAGATGAGGGGACGACCATGGTAGTGCGGATTCCTCTGCACCAGAGTCAGACGAAAAAGGAAGGATCTGTATAAATGAAAAAAAATAAACTGCTTTCCAACATTGTCTTTATTTTAATTGTCTGCATTATTTTGATTCCTTGCCTGCTTCTTGTGGGAACCAAAATAAATGACCGTGCAAAGGAAAAGGTAGACGTATATTATTTAAATACACTGAATCACACCTTAGTGCCAATCAAAGCCAAGTTATCAAAAGAAGTAGGAAAAGAAGAAATGACTTCCTGTGTGATTGAAAGTATGCAGACAGCTTTACAAAAAAACGGCGTGGTTTCTGCGATTCCCAAAAGTGTGAAGATTTTATCTACAGAAGTACAGAATGATATGGTTTCGGTCAATGTATCTGAAGATTATAATCAATTAGGCAATGCAGACGAAGTAATTTGCCGTTCTGCTCTCGTTTGGACACTGACTTCTCTGGATTTCGTCAATGAGGTGCAGATTTTGGTGGAAGGAAAACCTCTTTTAAACAGCAATGGACGGGAAAGAGGGGTCATGAGCAGAAGTACCTTGCTTTTGGAACCGGAAATTTCTCCGGAAGTTACCGAGTATGCCATTGTACAGCTATACTTTACCAATAAAGAAGGTACAGATTTAGTGGTAGAAGACAGAATGGTTGAGGTTACTGCCAATCAGCCAAGGGAAAAAGCCATATTGGAACAGCTTATCGCAGGGCCGAAGGACGAGGGGGCATATGCAACGATTCCTGTAGATACAAAAATCAGGGAGATTACCACAACGGCAGATGGTATCTGCTATGTGAATCTCAGTCAGGAATTTGCATCAAAACCCAGTAATTTGAATGAAGCTGTGACGATTTATTCCATTGTCAACTCCCTTTGCAAATTGGAGCAGATTGATAAAGTACAATTTCTCATTGAAGGAGAGAAAATGGAAGTTTATAAAGGAAGAAAGGATTTTGGAACACCTTTTACAGCCATAAAGGATATTCAATCTGTAACAGCAGGTGAACAACCATGAAAAATTGGTGTTATGCAGTGTTACCATCAACATATATAAATGTATAAATGTTATTGCAGACTGGGTATATCAGAAATGATATACCCAGTCTGTTTTACGTTACTGCCGATATTTTACGTGTATGCTGTGCAAACAACAAATTGCCTTTTGGTGGGGCTGTTTCAGGTAATCCTGTGGCAGCAAGGATTTTGCAGTCCTCCTTTACTTTGCGTTGTCTTTTTCTATTGGCATCATAGAAAAGTTGAGATTTTTTGCGAGTTGCCCTTTTCTAGGATACAAGTGTCCGAGAAAGGAGGTGTGAATATGCAAATAGAAATTGGTTTATTTTTTACGATTTTAGGCGGATTGATTGGTTTTTTGGGCTGGATGTCCGGTAGAGATAGAACCTTGGGGCGAGATGCAGAATGGCGTGGTGGTGTCAATGCTAAGCTGGATATGATTTTGCAGATGCAGAAGGATATGGAAGAAATGAGAAACAGTATCAAAAACCATGAAGGACGAATTTCTGTTGTGGAAAGCAGTGTAAAAAGTGCCCATCACCGTTTGGACGACTTGGCATAATATGAATCAGGGAGGTGATGGAAATGAAAACCAAATGGAAAGCAAGATTGCGAAATCCCTATTTCTGGATTGGTTTGATTGGCGTCATACTGACAGCGGCAGGAGCAGATCAAAGTGGCATAACGAGTTGGGGTATGCTGATGGAAGAAATCCTCAGGATTTTGAAAAATCCTTTTCTGTTTGGTACAGTAACTCTTGCGGTTTTGGGCGTTTTTTCGGATATGGGGGGAGAAAAGTCGCAAGATGATACAAAGAAGGAGGAATAGAGATGTATTGTATTGCCATAGATGATGGACACGGAAAGGAAACGGCAGGGAAACGAACGCCTGCCTTTCCCAATAATTCTGTTATGCGTGAGAATGAATATAATGAAGCAGTTGCTGCTTATTTGGGGAAACGATTGCAGGAAAACGGCTTTCGGGTGCTGTTTGTAGCTCCCGAAAAAACAGATATACCCCTTCGGACAAGGGTTCAGCGTGCCAATGCAGAAAATGCAGATATTTATGTCAGTATCCATGCCAATGCGTTTGGAAATGGATGGAATGATGTGCAGGGAATTGAAAGCTGGATTTATGGAAAAGCAGACAGCCAGACCATAAGACTGGGAACAGAGATACAGGCTGCATTGATCGGGGAAACGGGCAGAAAAGACAGAGGGGTGAAAAGAAGCACCGAGTTGTATGTGCTGAACAGTACCCGAATGCCGGCAGTATTAGTAGAGGGCGGTTTTATGACCAATCTTGAAGAAGCAGAACTCCTTCGTAGTGACATATATCGCAGAAAATGTGCTGTGGGTATTTGCAAAGGAATTTGCAGTTTTTTTCATATCCCTTATCAAGAGGAAAAATGAGAAAAGGAAACGGCATCAGAGCATTTCCAAATTGCCTTATGGACAGAAAGTCATCATCATACGCCCAGTTAT
>JAHHTX010000104.1 GCA_020024255.1 Anaerotignum sp. | reverse complement strand
CCTGTGAAAAAATCGGCGGTATGATTATTGGACATCTGAATGGCATGAGATAAAAAAAGAACAATAAAGAAATACATTGAAGTAACCCAAAAAGATGGGCAAAGTTTTAAATGAAAGATTGTTCAAGATGCCGAAAGGGCTTGTTGTCTGTATAAAACAGACATCAAACCCTTTCGCTTTGTTTTGTTTGTGATTATCGTAATCAAGATACTCCATTGGCTCTGCCTTGAAGTGTTTTCTACAGTCTCAGATTTTTATAGGCAGAGCAACGCACGTTTGAGCAAACCAAAAAAGTTTCCAATTTTTACAATTACAGCGTTATCTAAACCGTTCCCTTTTGGCTCATGTTTTTACCTTTGAAAATCTTATTACATAAGATTGAGGGCAATCTTCCCCACTGCGTTCTTCCATAAAACCACCCCATCTGTTAAATTGTATACCATACTCTTTAACAAATGGGGTGCGTTCAGTTCAATCCTGCACTGCTTTTTACTGTTTAAAAATCTTCCAAAACCTTCGTCAATTGACCATATTTCCCCTTTTTGACATCTCCAAGCATAACACCTTTTGAAAATGTAACCACTCTCTTTCGCAAAATATTAACCATCTGCCTGTCATGGGTTACCATCAAAATTGTCACACCACAACGGTTGATTTCATTAAACAGGTTCATAATATCCCAAGCCGTATCTCTATCCAAGTTTGCAGTTGGTTCATCTACAATCAGCAACTTTGGGTTGTTGACAACTGCACGAGCAATTTCCACCCGTTTTCTTTCTCCAATGGACATTTCAGAAATTTTTGTATCTGCCTTAATTGCCATGCCCACTAAAGAAAGTGCCTTTCGAGAACGTTCTTCCAAGATATCCTCCGGATTGTCTGTTGCACGCATGACAAATTGAATGTTTTCTGCTGCCGTCAAACTTTCTATAAACAACCCGCTGCCCTGCCGCACCATTCCAATTTTACGACGCAGAAACGGCAATTCTTTATGTGTAATCTCTGCCAAATCTTTTCCTTCAAAAGCAATGGTTCCCTCTGTTGGTTCCAATTCCTTTGTAACCAGACGTAAAAATGTGCTTTTCCCCGCACCTGTTCTACCACATAAAAAAACAAACTCTCCGTAATCAATCGTAACTGTGACATTTCGTAAGGAGTGCGTACCACGGTTAAATATTTTAGAAACATTTGTAAATGTAAGTATTGATGTTGCTTCTGCTGCTGTTTCTGGTGTTGTTTCTGGTGTTATTCCCGATTTTTCATTCTCCATTGATACGAATTCCTTTCTATGATTTTATTTTCCTCTGCAAGGAATAAAAAATAAATGAAATTACTGCATGAAATACCAATTTATGCTATAATAGTGACATTACAAGTTTTGTCTTATGCCATATATTGTATATTTGTCAGCGGTGCAAAATTTGCATTCCTTATAACATCATAATCTTCTACAAATATGGCAATATATTACCACAATGAAATAGAGGTATTTATATGAAAAAAGTGATTTTTCTGTTAGTTTTTCTTTACAGCACATGTTTTGTATTTCATAAAACAGCACCATACCATGGACAACCCGAGATACCGCCTCCGACCGGAACAAACTCATTAGATGCCTATAAGCCCTCTGATAATACCAATTTGGAAAGCCTGGTCCATTTGCCTGCTACAACCTGTCGTTTGGCATATTTCAATCAAAATGATCCTCGTTGGGCAGATAAAAATTATGGGCCGCAAAATTCTATTAAAATCTACGGCTGTGGACCAACTGTTCTTGCTATGCTTGTTTCTTCTCTTACAGAGAAATATGTATCTCCAGATGAAATGGCAGCATGGGCTTATGAAAACGGTTTCTTTTCACAAAACAGCGGTTCTTATCATTCTATCATACCAAAAGGAGCAGCACAATGGGGGTTAAAGGCAGAACCCCTCCGTGATATTTCCTATGAATCCCTTCTTCATCATCTGTATGACGGAGAACTGATTGTAATGCTGATGGGTACAGGACAATTTACATCTTCTGGACATTTCATCATTGTAAGAGGGGTTTCTCTTTCGGGCAAACTGGAAATTGCCGACCCCAACAGTTCCGAAAACACGATGACAGAGTGGGACTATGAAACTCTTTGCAGCGAAATTAAAGAAAATACAGGATCTGATGGTTCCGTTTGGAGTATCAGCAAATAAATAATAAATCATAAAGTAAGAAAACAAGGCAGGGGATTAGGAATAGTACGTTTTGTCCCCTGCCAGTTTTCTGTTCACGATTTTATCCTGTTCAATCAGACTACTCAACAAATTACGATTCCTTTGTTTTATTTCTTTTATTTTTTCTAACAAAGGAAAATTTTCGGGGGAAAAGGGGAATGTATCCCCTTTTTCCAACCCTTTTTTTTGTTGTTCAGTAAGCCCAGCCAGCAATACCTTATATTCTTGATCCATCTGATCCATCTGATCCATTTCTTCCTGTCGCATAGCAATCAGCAAACGAATAGTAACAACATCATCATATTGCAATGCTTCTTGTAACTGATCGGTAAGATTTTTTATCGCATTAAATCCATTGTATTTTTTTTGTAAATAGATGGCAATTTTTTGTAAAACATCTTTTTCTTCCATTATTTCACCACTCCGCTATGTGCCTTATTCTGGTTAGATGCCAGACGATCCGCCTCTTTGAAGGTATTGCGTAAATCCAAAAGCATCTCCTTCAATTCCTGCGCCACTTCCTGTCTTCTGCCTGCGCGTAAACGACTCAGTTGATACAAAAAATAATCATACAAACGGTATAAATCCTTACTGATTGCATAGCTCATATCTAAGGAACTGCTCAAATATCGAATAATTTTATCAGCCTTCTCTATAGAGATTTCAAATAATTCTATATTATCCTGTTCCAATGCCATAGATGCAGACGTAATATTTCGTATTGCACCATCAAATAGTAAAATCAGCCTTTCTCCGCTTGTCATCGTATCTACTGATTGTTGTTTATATTGCTGGTAACCATTGATATTCATAAATTATTCTCCCTGGAAATTTTATTGCATACCACCAAACTGCTGACTCAACCAAGCACTTTGAGAGTTCATATTGCTGATATAAACTTCCAGTCTGGAAAATTGCTGATAATAACGCTCAGACTCGCCTTGCAACTTTTTATTCAAAGTCTCTATAATATCGTCAACATTATCAACTTGCTTCTGCATATCATTTTGCAGCATAGACAACGGCGATTCCTTTGCACCTGCTCTTTGCACAAAAATACCCTTTACAGCTTTATCCGTAGCTGCATATTTATCAAAAATATCATTAATCTTTGTCATAACACCCGCTTTCTGTGTCACAACACCATTTGCATCCTTTTCTTCTATAGATATAAACAGATTCTTAATACTTTCAATATCCCCTTCTGCCGCTGCTTTGAATTTTTCTTCATCGAATTTCAGCTTACCGTTATCCCCATGACTGGAAGATACAGTAATACCAATTTTCTCAAAAGCTCTCATTGTTTCAGAATCAGCAGAGAATAAATGTCTAATTTCTGATGTAAATGCACGAAGATCAGGATCATTAAACAGCAAACCTTCTTTTGCTTTTTCTTCCCAGTTCTTAATTTCTTCTTCGCTCATTTCTTTTCTCTGTTCATCTGTCAAAGGAGGATATTTTCGGTTAGGCTTTTCACCTACCATTTTGTTGGACAGTTCAATGATTTCATTGAAAGCTTCCACCATATCTTTCACTGCAGTTGTCAGTTTTTCTGTATCAGGTTTTGCATTAAATGTTACTTTGTCCCCTGTTTTATCCAGCTTACCATCTGCTGTTACATTAAATGTACCATTTACTGAAACTGTCATTTTATCCAGTGTAAAACTATTTGTGCCCCTTATAATTTCCTGTTCCTGACCATTAATACGTACATGAATTTTTGCATCCTGACCAACTGCATTTACTGTATCATTACCCAGTAAAGCCTTCGTAATACCACCTGTAATGGTAAAATTCCCACTTGCACCTTCCTGTTTAGATGTAACTGTAAATCTATCTGTAGAAGAAGAATATTCAATACGAATATTGGCATCAGGATCTTCATTTATTGCACGAATAACATCTTCCATCGTATCTGTTTTTTTAAACTTTATTTCTTTTTCTTTACCTGAAATA
>JAHHTX010000011.1 GCA_020024255.1 Anaerotignum sp. | reverse complement strand
AATCCCTTGTGGGGAGTTGGGGCAAAGCCCCAAGGTCTTTAAACACTAAACGAAATAAAACCCCTTCTTTGTTGAAAACACCCATTAACACTTTCATCAGTCAAAATTTCACTTTTTTTCCATATTAGCCTAACAAGAAAAAACCTGCTCATGGGTCAAGGGATGAAATCCCTTGTGGGGAGTTGGGGCAAAGCCCCAAGGTCTTTAAACACTAAACGAAACAAAACCCCTTCTTTGTAGAAAACACCCATTAACACTCTCATCAATCTAAATTTCACCTTTTTTCCATATTAGCCTAACAAGAAAAAACCTGCTCATGGGTCAAGGGACGAAATCCCTTGTGGGGAGTTGGGGCAAAGCCTCAAGGTCTTCAAACACTAAACGAAACAAAACCCCCCAAGGTCTGTCCCCCTGCCCCTTTTCTTTGCTTTTACAGCAATTCTGCATAGCTTTCAATAAACCGGTCTGCGGTTTCTTTGATTTCTGCCAAATCCCCTTCCACACTCTCATCATATACAGCAGTGACAGCAAGACCTGCTGCCTTCGCCCCTTTAATGGCATAAAGGGCATCTTCGAAAACAGTTGTGTCCTCTTTCGTCCCCCCAAGCCGCTCCATCATACGATGAAATACAAGAGGATTGTCTTTGTTTGCCCCGCTTTCTGTACAGGTGGTAATGAAGGAGAAGTATGGCAAAATCCCAAGCCGCTCCAAAGCAGGATGAATATATTCTGCCTCCGAAGCCGTGAGAATACACATTTTTGTCCCCTTCTTGTGCTCTGCTTCCAAAAATTCTCTGACAAAGGGCTTTAATGGAATATGATGTGCGTAGGCATCGGAAACAAAATCAATGACTTCTTTGCAAATTTCCTCTACACTTTGGGTTGCCCCAAGCTCCTCCTGAAAATATGCCGCTGTTTGGGGCAGTGTCTGCTTTTTTAAAATGGATTGCAGGTTGCTCGGCACAGGCAGATGATGTCGTTCCAAGTAGGTACTGCCTGTGGATTTCCAAATTGGCATGGAATCAATGAGTGTGCCGTCCAAATCAAATATAATGTGCTTCATAGACAGCCCCCTTATTTGTTGTACTTGCCTGTTTTTTCGTCAATGGTCAGTACGCCCTTGGGACTGTGGAATACCTTGATGTATGTTTTGGTGGAAGGTGCACCTTCTTCAATGGGAATTTCCTGACAACGCTTTGCAATTTCCATAAGACCTTCCAAATCCCCTTCAATGGTGGTTTCAAAAGGGCCTACAACGTAGTGATAGCCGGTGCTTGCGATGTATGCAATGACTTTATCAACAATTGCGATAATTTTATCTGTTTCTGTTATGTCAGGAAGAACCTGTACGGCAATGCTTGTGGTATACATAGAAAAACCTCCTTTAATCCTTTAAGATAATGAATTGTATTCTTTTTTGTCAGTGTAGCACGTTCTATGGAAAAAAACAAGAATATATCGCCATACATCTTATCTATGGTCTGCGTTTTCTTTTAAGAAAGCGTGGTACAGAATGTTCTGCACCACGCCGCAAAAATGTTCTTATTTCTTTTTGGGAACCAATTTCTTTGTACCGCCCATATAAGGCCAAAGTACTTCAGGAATGTTTACACTGCCGTCGGCCTGCAAATTGTTTTCCAGAAATGCAATCAGCATTCTGGGGGGTGCAGCAACGGTGTTGTTCAGGGTATGGGCAAAGTATTTTCTGCCGTCTGGTGCTGTCACACGGATACCCAAACGTCTTGCCTGTGCATCGCTCAGGTTGGAGCAGCTGCCTACCTCAAAGTATTTTTTCTGTCTGGGAGACCAAGCTTCAACGTCAAGAGATTTTACTTTTAAATCTGCCAAGTCGCCGGAGCAGCATTCCAGTGTTCTTACGGGAATATCCATGGAACGGAACAGGTCTACGGTGTTTTGCCACAGTTTGTCAAACCACATGGGACTTTCTTCGGGTTTGCAGACAACAATCATCTCCTGCTTTTCAAACTGGTGAATACGATAAATGCCACGTTCTTCAATGCCGTGTGCACCTTTTTCCTTACGGAAACAAGGAGAATAGCTGGTTAAAGTATGGGGCAGGTCTTCTTCTCTGTTCATGGTGTCAATGAACTTCCCAATCATAGAGTGTTCGCTTGTGCCGATAAGGTAGAGATCTTCGCCTTCAATTTTGTACATCATGGCGTCCATTTCTGCAAAGCTCATTACGCCGGTTACGACATTGCTGCGAATCATAAAGGGAGGAATGCAATATTTGAATCCTCTGCCAATCATAAAATCTCTTGCGTAAGCCAGTACAGCGGAATGGAGTCTTGCAATATCGCCCATAAGATAGTAAAAACCGTTTCCGGCTACTTTTCTTGCACTGTCCAAGTCGATGCCGTCAAAGCTCTCCATAATGTCTGTGTGATAGGGAATTTCAAAGTCCGGCACAACGGGTTCGCCGAATTTTTCGATTTCTACGTTTTCGCTGTCATCTTTACCAATGGGAACGGAAGGGTCGATGATGTTGGGAATGGTCATCATAATTTTCTTAATGCGTTCTTCCACATCTCTTTCCTTTGCAGTCAGTTCGTCTATTCTGTCTGCATTTTCCGCAATTTGTCCTTTTATTTTTTCTGCTTCGTCCTTTTCGCCTTTTGCCATTAAGCCGCCGATTTCTTTGGACAGTTTGTTTTTCTGGGCACGCAGAGCTTCCACTTCCTGTTTGATGGCTCTGTTTTCGCCGTCCAGTTTCAACACTTCGTCTACCAAAGGCAGCTTATCATCTTGAAATTTCTTTTTGATATTTTCTTTTACAATATCGGGATTTTCTCTTACAAATCTCATGTCTAACATGGCATAATCTCCTTTTCTCTCATAGGTTTTCGGATATCTTTAAGGGGAAAGGTTGTTTTTTCCATAAAAAAAACCCCCAATCCCAAAAAAATGGGACGAGAGCTACTCCCGTGTTGCCACCCAAATTGCTCGGAAAATAGTTTCCGAACCACTTCATCACAGCGATAAAGGGCTTACCCTTTCGGCTTTCACCGACAGCTTGGAAAGTGGAGCATCGTATGCCGTCCGCCGATTTCCACCAACCATCGGCTCTCTTTGGGACTTTCTGCGATTTAGCTTTCCTTCGGAGCAGTTAACTCCATGCCTTATGGAAGGTATTATAACACAAGAAAGAAAAAAAGCAAGGGGGCAAATGAAACTTTTCAAAAATAAAAGCAAAAATATGGTTTTCAGGGAAGGAAATCGGAATTTTCAATGGGAAAACAGGCGTGTTTTCAAGGACTCGGTTTTTCATGATGTTTCTTGAATATGCGGATTTTTTTCTGAAATGAAAAAAAATCAATACAAATCAGTAAATTTTTAAATGAATTTCATATTTTAATTTCATACATGTTATGTTATAATAACTAATGTACATGGATAACCCCTTTTCCTGTACATCATTATACCCCTGGACGTTTTTCGCCCAAAAAACCCGACTATTTTTCCTATGTAGTCGGGTTTTTTTATGTAAAAAGATAGGAAAAGTCCATATCTTATGGTATACTTATTTCAAAAAAATAAAAGGAGAGTTGAAACTATGGATTACGATATGACAAACCCCTACGAAATCGCAAAATATATCAAAGATGCCAAAAAGCAGACACCTGTTACCGTATATGTACAGGGTGATTTGAAAGGCGTAAAAGCAGAAGGCGTAAAGGTCTTTGGGGACGGTAATTTCTGGGTATTGAAAGGTGACCATGCAGCAGTACAGACCATTCTGGACAGCAAAAAAGACAGTATTATGGAAACCCATATAGAATATGACAGAAGAAATTCCGCAGTACCCATGCTTGATGTTACCGAACTCAATGCCAGAATCGAACCCGGTGCATACATTCGGGACAGGGTGAGCATTGGCAACAACGTTGTGGTGATGATGGGTGCAGTCATCAACATCGGTTCCGAAATCGGCGACGGTACCATGGTTGATATGAATGCTGTATTGGGTGCAAGAGCCACCATCGGCAAGAATGTCCATGTGGGTGCAGGTGCAGTCATTGCAGGTGTTTTAGAGCCACCCAGTGCAACTCCTGTTATTGTGGAAGATAACGTAATGATTGGTGCAAACGCAGTTATATTGGAAGGTGTGCGTGTCGGTAAAGATGCCGTTGTGGCAGCAGGATCTGTGGTAACAACAGATGTGCCTGCGGGTGCCGTTGTGGCAGGTTCTCCTGCAAAGGTCATCAAAATGAAAGACGAAAAGACAGCAGAAAAGACACAGATTTTGGAGGACCTGAGAAAGTAAAAACGCAGTAGAAACCAAATAGAGAAGAAAAAGCTGTTGCAGATATTCTGCAACAGCTTTTTGCATGTCAGTGAAAATTCAGTGAAAATAAAAATATCATCAGTTTATCTTGTCAGCGAAAACTGTGCAATCAGTTGTTTCATGTGCAGTGCTTCGTTATTCAGAGCGTCGCTAGATGCCGCATTTTCTTCAGAAGTAGCGGAGTTCATCTGGACTGCACCGGAAATTTGGTCAATTCCTATGGAGAACTGATGAATGGCAGATTCCTGTTCTTTGGATGCCTCTGCAATTTTTGCCACCATATCCAAAATATTTTTGGAGTGTTCTGCCACTTGGTCAAAGGCAGCATCTGTGCGTGTAGCAAGTTCTGTACCTCTGCGAATATGGGACAGAGAGTTTTCAATCAGTTCTGTGGTACTCTGGGCAGCATCGGCAGATTTCTGTGCCAGATTTCGTACTTCGTCCGCAACAACGGCAAATCCCTTCCCTGCACTGCCTGCTCTTGCCGCTTCTACGGCTGCATTGAGTGCAAGGATATTTGTCTGAAACGCAATGTCATCAATGGCTTTGATGATTTTATGAATATCTTGGGAAGCTGCGGCAATATCCGAGATGGCTGCCACCATGTGTTTCATTTCTTCCTGACTGGAAACGACAACTTTTCCCACCTGTATGCCCAATTCATTGGCATTTCTGGAATGTTCCGCAGATGAGGAAATCTGACGGGAAATTTGTTCCAGTGTAGCGTTTAGTTCTTCTATGCTGCTTGCCTGTTCTGTAGAAGTGTCAGCCAGATTCTTTGCCCCATCGCTAACCTGATGAGAGCCAACCTGCACTTGTTCGGCAGCAATGTCCAGTTCGATTAAAGTACTGTTCATCTTTTCTTGGAAACTTTCAATAGAATATTGAATATGGGCAAAATCCCCAAGGAATGTAATGGGGCATTCACAGGCAAAGTTTCCGTTTGAAAACTGTTCCATACCATAGTCGATTGCATGGATATAGTTGGAAATTTCTTTTATGGAATTTTTCAGCGAATCCCGAATATTTTGCAGTGCCATGGTTTTGCAGTCCAAATCCAAATTAAGATTCAGTTCCCCGCTTGCCAGACGTTTTACTTCATTGCTGAGTTGTTGCAGATTACCGATTACTTCTTTTTTCAGGAAACGATACAGATTTATGCAAAATACCGCTATCAAAAGAATAATGATGATACAAACGACAGAAGCAACCAACAAAGTCTTGTTAAATTTGCCATTTGCCTGCTGAATAATATTCTGCCGTTGTGCAATGGTATCGTTGAAAATGGATACTAGTTTCTCTACGTTTGGATCTACCTGCTGCAGATAAACCTTAGTTGCGGCTTTCCGATTGTCTGCTTTCAGAAAATCCTGAATGACAGCGGCATCGGCATGAATTTGATTATGTATGGCTTCTGCCTCTTTGATGAACGCATCTGTCTGTTCATCGTGAAGAATTTCATCTCCGTAAATATATTTTCCAAAATCACAGGATTTTGGGTCTAAAGTCCCTGTAAATTCCTTGCCAAAAGTAATAGATGCACTTAGATTTGTTCTCCATTTGTAGTGGGCAACTTCAGCCTGATATAGTTTTTCTTCATGGATATTTTCCTGTACAATGGTTTCTTTTGCATTTTTTACTATGCCAATGCTAAACATAATAAATAATGCCAAAAAGAAAACTGTGCCCAAAATGGTAGAAAAATAAATAATCAGAATTCCGTTTAAAGTCTTTTGTTTTTGCATAAATTACATCTCCTCTCCTTTCTTATATCCATATGCAGAAAAATTTTTCTGCTGCATATGGAGGCAATACAGACGATTTCATTGGGATTTTCAACGGAAAATCCCAAAATCATATCACCCATAAACCCTTAATCAGAATAATTTTAGCATACGGATTTATTCGTTGTCTATACAAAATATTACAATATACATCAAAATTTTTAATTTGTTTGACAAAAAAGGAAAAGAATGATGAATACAAAGAAAAAAATGATGAATTATTATGAATTTTGCGTAAATACATTGTGAAATAATCATAGTTTGCAAAAATAATGAAACCGTCAAAGGAAATAAAGTAAGGGGCGGAGCAAACGTGGCAAATATAATTTTGCAAATTGCAGCACCAAAATCAGAGAGGCAATATAGCACCCAAAGGAAATTATTTTTTGGAAGCCATTTTGTCTTCGAGATGCAGACATATTTTCCAGTATCGCCTCTATACAGAGAATAAAAAACAGTTCTCCTGCCAATTTTAAAAAAGCCTCCATATTGACCTCCAAAATTTTCATCTTTTCTTTCATATTATGAAAAATTCTCTTTTCAAATGCAAATTTTCGGTACATAATAGGAGGAAAGGAATGAATGTAAAATTTTTGAAGGAGGGGATTCTCTTTGGCATATATAGATAGGAAAACGGAACAGGAACTGCCTGTGCAAAAGGAAAAAAAGGGGAAATGCCGTATACTGATTGCCTTGGCAGCAGCGGCGGCAGTGGCTGCTTTTGCGGGAATTATGCTCTGCTGCCGCAGAAAAAAGGCACAGCCCCAAAAAGAAACAAATGAAGTATGGAAAACATACGTCATGCCGGAGGGGACTGCCATTGCTTATGAAAAGCAAGGCGGCGGTGACCTCCCTGTTGTATTGCTCCATGGTCTTTATGCAGGAGCGGACAGAAAAGAGTGGGCGAATGTGGCAAAGAGCATGGCAGAAAAAGATGAAGGCTATACGGTATATACCTTGGATTTGCCGGGATTTGGACAGTCGTCTGTCCTCCGAAAGCCATGGTCTGCCTACCACTATGTAAAGGCAATCCACAGTTTTTTAAAGAATGTGGTGCAAAAGCCTGCGGTAATCATAGGTGTGGGGATTTCTGCGGATTTTGCCCTGATGATTTCCCGACTTTATAAGGAAGATGTGAAAAAACTGGTGTTGCTTTCACCGGAGGGGATTGGCAAAGGCTTTGCCAATAAAGAAGATGTTCGTTTTTTGAAAATGCTTCTTTGCCCTGTTTTGGGAATACCTGCTTTCCTGTTTGGTACAAGAAAAAAAGCTGTCACCGAGGAACTTTATGCGATGTTTTATGAAAAAGAGCGGATTCCTGCGGATTTTTTGGGAAGAGTCAAAGAAAATGCAAGAAAAGGTAAAGGTGCAAGAGTGCGTTATGCCCAGTGTAAAACACGTTTTGCCGCCTGCGACACAAAACACGCTTTTCAGGAACTTTCTCTGCCCTTCCTTTGTATTTGGGGTGAAAAAAATAAAAAAAATCCCCCTATCTATTTGGAGGAAGCGGAAAAATTACAGGAAAAAGGAGAATTTATGCTCTTTGAAGATACGGCAGAACTGCCCCATCTGGAAAATCCCAAAAGTTTTTTACAGATAATGGAAGGATTTTTATAAGGAGGAGAATGGTTTTTGGACTTTACAATGTACACCCATGAAGGACAGTCATTTTGTCAGAAAGATATGGAAAATTGGTATGTGGAAAAAACAACAGATAAAGCAGCTCACTTTTTGCAACAGGGCGTTATCGGTAAACTGAAACCTTCTTTTGTTTCCTGTGATTTTGCAAAAGGAGAAAGTCTGCTTTCCTTTCCTACACAGGATTGGCAGAAAAATCCCCATGAAGTTATTCATGGAGGGGTATTGTCCACCTGTTTTCATACGGCTTTTTATATGCTCTGCGGCTACTACGCAAGACCGCAAACGCTTGCGATGGCTCAGCTTTCCGTTTCTTTTTTGCAGCCGGTGTTTATGGGGGATACTATGCTTTTTCATGGCAAAATCAAATCTTTTGACGAAAGTCTGGTGTATGCGGAGGCAGAACTTTTGCTGGAAAGTACGGGGAAAGTTGCCGCAACGGCAGCAGCCATGCTCCAAAGAGGCTCTGCACCACAGCATAAATAAAGAAAGGAAGAAAAACAGTATGATTTGTTTATCAGATGAAAGAAATTCGCAAGAAGATATGGAAAACTGGCTTTCGCAGCTTGGCGACCCGATGTTTCCCATTGTAAAGAAAACAGTATTGGGGGCATTAAAACCGCAGTTTGTATCTTGCAGCTTTGCAGACAAGACCGCAGAGTTTCTATTTCCCGTAGAAGATTGGGAGCTGAATCCCGAAGGAGGACTGCATGGCGGTATTTTGGTAACGGGATTTGATGTATCTTTTGGACTGATTACCCACTATTTTGCAAAACAGCATATGGTGTCTACAGTGCAGATTTCTACCAACTTCCTGAAACCGGTTTCTGCCCATGACAATGTACAGTTTAAAGTAAAAATCAATGCTCTTGGCAAACGTATCGTAAGCCTGACGGGGGAAGCGTGGACAGAAGGACAGGAAGTGTTGGCAGCTACCGCATCTGCCACATTTATGAAACTTTCCAGTACTTTTACAGAGCCAATTTGAAAAAAAGGATTTCGGCATATCTGTCCCCTGCCGTCCTTTATGGGGACAGCATAAAAAACCTTGCAGTAAGCGACGTGGGAAATAAAAGCAGCCTGTTGGGACTGTTTTGCCGAAAGCGTCAGTTTCAGGTTTTGCAGTTTGTTTGATAAACAGATTTGGTTTGAGAGAGGACAGACATGAATACGAGCTTTCACGACAGATTAAAGGGATTACGAAAAGAAAAGAAAATGACACAGTCGGAGCTTGGCACATTATTGGGTTATGGCTATACCACCATTGCCAATTACGAATCCGGAAGAAATCAGCCCCGTATTGCAGATTTAAAGAAAATTGCCGATATATTCGATGTTTCTTTGGACTATCTGCTCTGTGTCAGCGACATGAGAAAAATGAATGTGCCCAAGAAGAATATGGGGGATTTGGAAAACTTTCTTTTTTACTATATGCAGTTAAATTTAGGCAGTCTGCAAGAACTTTTATCCTATATGAAATGGCTGTCTATGTATACCGGACAGCCTTAAAAAAGTCGTTTTTATCCCTTTTGGAAAATGCGGAAGGGTTTGGAAAACAAAGGGTTTCCCAAATGGAATCCGCAGTGGGAATTCAATTCCCATGAGGAAAAGCAGAAGGTTCAAGGCTTTTTGCCATGGGAACTTCTGCTTTATCCTTCTGTCTACCGGTCAAAGCCTTGCATGAAATGAGGCTTTGACCAAAGGGGGACCACTTTGTCGGCACCCTCAGCACTTCCCAAAGAATCTCTTTTGGAAGTGCTTTTTTATTTTACGCCAAAGACATGACGACCGATTTGTTTTGTGATGGGAACGTTCCAAATCCATCGGCTTGTGGCAGTGGCAGGATTCCAATAGTATAATGCACCATTTGTTGGGTCCCAACCGTTTAGTGCATCTCTTGCTGCCTGCAAAGCCGTTTCATTGGGGACTAAGTAAAACTGTTTATCCCGTACCGCATCAAAGGCTCCCGGCTGAAAAATCACTTCTTCGATGGTATTGGGAAAGTCGGGGCTTGACACACGGTTCAGCACCACTGCACCCACCGCCACCTGTCCTTCATAGGGTTCTCCTCTGGATTCCCCATGGATAATGGAGGCAAGAAGGGAGGCGTCTTTTTCAAAATCGCTGCTTATCGTTTCCCCAACACCGCTTGTGCCACTGCCAATAGAAATGCCCAAAGCACTCAGTGTTCTGCCACCTGCAATGCCGTCTACCGGCAATCCGTTATCCTGTTGAAATGCACGGATAGCCTCATAGGTTTTCACACCAAATATCCCATCAGGATTTCCTTTGTAATAGCCAAGGGCTTTCAGACGCTCTTGTGTTTGCCGCACCAAATTCCCCGTTGTGCCCCATGCCACCAATGCAACGGCAGGAACTGCTTCTGGCGGATTTTCCCATGTCCACGTTTCTGCCATGACTACCTTCCCCCTTTTCTGTTCTATTTTGTTTTATGCTTCCTTTCCTGCCACCACTGTACCACTTTCAACTTTATTTTTGGCATTTCCTTTTTCTGCTCCAAAGCGGAAACCACCAGATATTCCTCTTTCGTCAGTGTATGGGCAAGACGTTTTTCTCCCTGTTCTTTGGGAAAGCCGTAAGCGGCATCTACATAGCACATTTGGGGATACATGACGCACCACCAGTTATGCCCCTCTGCTTTACCGATTTCAATGCGAAGTGCATCGTAAACCCCACGGGGAAATACCAATTTTCCATACTGTTTTTCGGGAAACTCCTCCCGCACCACGGAAACGGAAACGGGATAGGCATAGCCTGCCTTTGCGACTTCCGCTCCTGCCAAAGCGGCAATTTCCTCCTTGATATGGGATAAAAGTGCCAACGTTTCCTTTTTGGAAGTGCACCCTTCCAGTTTTTTGGAAAGTCCGCCAAGAATACTATCTCGTACCTGCAATTTTAACTTTTGGTCTTCTTCGCTGTCGCTGTTGGCAAGGATATGCAGTCGTACTACCTTTTGGGAGATGCCCTCCTGTATTTCCTCTGCATAAACTTTTGTTTGTAATATGCTATACCAAGTGCCGAAAAACAGTGCGAGAATCACTGCCCCAAGGATATACCACTTTTCTTTTTGCCAAAATGTCTTTATTTTTTCTTTCGTCCACTGCCAAATCATCAGGAAACAATCCGCCTTTCCCGAAAACTCCCGAATGTGACAATGCCACAACTTCCCATAAGTCCCATTGACAATGGCAAAAGATAACCGCCATAGAGAACTTCCGGTATGTGTGAAAGGCACAGGAGTTTTCTTAGATATTTTATTTTCTAAAAGAAGGATTGCCCATTTTTTTCTGTTTTAAACCACATAGAGAAACAGCAAATCAGCGGATACGTCCCGTATCAATGAGGGAGAATGTGCAGGAAACCGTCATTTGCGGCTGGCCTGATTGCAGAGGTCTGTCTAATTTTCTTTCTGCTGCTGCCTGCAAGCCCAGAACATCTCCCTTTGCCTTCTGCTGCACTACTTTTATTGTATTTTCCAAATGAGATTTTATGCGTGTTGCAAAAAGTTCTTCTGCTTTTCTTCGTTTTTCCCCATCAGAAACGATTTCACCGCTGCTGCCCGTCAAAGCACCCTGTAAAAAGACATGAATATTCCCAAAGGTTTTGCCATTATCCTGCCAAAAATCGTAGGTCACATGGTTTTTGCGGATTTCTGCTGTCATGGGCATACCGTTTTGCGTTTCTGTCAGCACCGCTCCTTTGCCCTCTCCCGTCAGCAATAGACAATCCTGTTCTTCCAAAGGCAAAAGCGTAAAATCATAGGCGCCTTCCGAAAGGGCAATGCCGCCGCCCAATACAATTTGTTCCTCTTCCAGAGAAAGAGCAGGAAGAATACCACTTTGGTTTTGCATACGCAAATCTGTCAACCAGGTATCTAAATCCATATGGCGGGTCACTGCCACTTCCTCTGCCGTATTTTTATAAAATTCCCAGAGAAACAAGCCTGTGGAACTGTCCGCTTTGGCAATGGCATCTACACATTTTGCGGCACTTTCTTCTGTGCCAAGAAGCATAACTTTTTCAGATATCCGTATACTTCGCTCCAATTCGTCCAGTAAACTGCCAAAGGCTTTTTTATCTTCCAGCAGGGTTTTGCTGCAAATGATGTTTTTCAGCTGCCCTAAATAGACTTCACGGGAACTGCGGCTTTCTGCTTTGGCAACAGCGGCAGAGAGTGTATCGCTTTCTACGGAAAAAAGGGTTTTTCCCATACCTGTATCTGCAGGGGCAAAGGTAAAAAGACAGCCGGAAGGCGTTTTTTCCACACCCAACGTAATGATATAGGCTCTGTCTTCGGGATCTCTGCTGTCCCCACAGCCTGTGAGTGTCCATGCAAGAGCCATGAAAAGGCAGAGAACAGTCCATAGTGGATATGCTTTATGCTGCATTTCTTTTCCCTCCTTTTTTTGATGAAATCAGGAACAAGAGAGGAAACAGGACAAAATAGAACATACCAAGTATCGGTGAAAGTTTTCTGCGAAGTGCAAGAGCAGATTCCATGGTTTCCGGAAGAAGGGCAATGAGGAAAATCAGTAAGGCACAAAGAAAAATACCGCCTTTTGGCTCTTTTCTGCCAAAAAGTCTTTGGCAGCATACACCGCCGAAAAACAGACTGCATGAGCCGAAAAGAAATGCAGAAACCATCCAAAACCACACAAGAAATAAGTCCTGTCTTGCAAAAAAGACTCCGGAACGCCCCACACGTTCCATAAGCTGTAAGGGAGCAAAGAGTTTATGGGAGAGGGATTCTCCGCCATAAGCCACGAAGGAAAGCAGGATGAGTAAAACAGCGGTTACGGCAGCAAACAACCCTGCATACCAAACTTTTTTTGTACTGCCTCTGCCATTTGCCAGAAAGGGCGGCACAAAGAGCAGAAAGTTCATGGCTTGAAACAGTGGCTGTGTGGCGAAAAAACTTTTGCCTATATGGCCATCTTTGGGCAGGGGTGCAGGTAAAGCAGGAGAAAGCACCTGATTGCCGTTGAGAGAGAATGCGGCACCCACGAGAAAAAGAAGAAAAGGCAAAAGTACAAAAGGCAGAAGGATTTCTGCTGCTCTGCCCTGTGTTTCCAAACCTCTTTGTGCCGTATATAGATACAAGAGCAGAAGAAGCACAAGGAGAATCCAAAGAGATGTTTTGGGGAGGATAATTCTGCGGAGGACTTCTGAAAAGACACGCAGTTCTATTGCACCGTCAAAAAGGAGCTTTGCCAAAAGTCCGTAAATAAGGATATTGCCGACTTTCCTGCCAAAAAGAGAGCGAAACCATTCTACTGCCGTAAAGGAGGGTTCTTTTCTTGCCAAAAGGGTGAGAAAAGGCAGAAAGGCAGCTGCTGCCAATGCACCCACAAGCAACGTAAGCCACCCTTCCGTTTTTCCGAAATAAGCAGGGAGAAAGAACATCTCTGTACCAAGAAATGTCAAAAGAAGAATTGCTGTCAGCTGTCTGTCGGATATTTTGTCATTTTTAGAAAACATTACACTTCGCCGCCTTTCTTTTCCTTCCGTTTCCCAAATATGGAATGGTTGTTTATTTTCCTCAAGGGCAGACGAATGATGCTGTCTGCAAGGTCTTTGTCGTCATTGACCGTTGCAGAGCAGAAGGGATAGAGATATGGTATGCCATAGGAAGAAAGCCCCGAAAGATGCACCAAAAGAAAGAGAAGTCCCACCCAAAAGCCGAAAAGACCAAAAAGAGAGGATAGGAGGATAATGCCATATTTGCTGAGCCGTAGTCCTGACACGATGGCAGAGTTAGGAATCACAAATGTGCAAATGCCTGTGAGAGCAGAAATGATGACCACGGCAGGACTGACAAGACCTGCCTCCACTGCCGCAGAACCAATGATAATCCCGCCCACAATGCCGATGGTAGAGCTGACGGGAGAAGGCAGACGAATTCCGGCTTCCCGTAAAAGTTCAAAGGCAAGTTCCATAACCACTACTTCTGATACCACGGAAAAGGGAATATGGAGCCTTGTTTTGGCAATCTGCACAGCCAATGCCGTAGGCAGGAGAGAGGGATGATAGACGGAAAGAGCAATATACAGTCCTGGCAGGGCAACAGCAAAAAATGCTGCCACATAACGAAGAATACGGATAAAACTCATGATTTCCCAACGTTCATAATAATCCTCTGCCGCTTGGAAAAACAGGTTCAGCGTAGCCGGCAGAAGAATGACAAAAGGACTGTTGTCCAAAAGAACCACGATTCGCCCTTCCATAAGAGCCGCCGCCGCTTTATCAGGGCGTTCCGTCATTTGCAACTGCGGAAAAGGGGACATACGATGTTTTTCCAAAAGCTGTTCTGCCGTTCCGGTATCCAATATACCGTTTAGTTGCAGGTTTTCCAGTTGTTTTTCTACCTTCGCCAACATATCCGGTCGTACCAAATGGGAAAGATACATGATGGCTGCATCATTCTTCCCGATTGTGCCTACCTTTTTCCGCTTTACCTTTAGTCTGACATCTTGAATCCTTCGGCGAATCAGTACAAGGTTAAAGGCGAGAAGTTCTGTAAAAGCATCTTTAGGGCCTTGCACCACCACTTCTGTTTCCGCCTTGCTTACGCCACGGTTGGGGAAGGACTTTGTGGAGGCACGGAGGGCATAGTTGCTGCCTTCCATAAAAATCAAGGTATCTCCCGAAAGTACGCCTTCTGCGGCTTTCTCAAAGGTTTCCGCTTTTTGTACATCAAAGCCGGAAATGACCTGTTCTGTTAAGACAGGGAGCAAGCCTTCTGCCTCCTCTTCCCTGCATCGGTTCATCACGTTATTGAGTATGGACTCTTCAATGGATGCACTGTTTACCATATTATCGGTAAAGACAAGAAAAAGGGGAATATGTGCCCCTGCCGTAAAATCACGAAAGACAATATCGCCACAGTCTTTAAATATTTCCTTCATCGTTTTTCTGCTTTCCAATATGTTTCCTGTAATTTGTTTTTCGGTTTTCTGCTTTTGGTTTTTTTTCATACTGCTCACCTCCGCATCACACCTCCGTTTTTATTTTGCGATTTCTTTCTATTTTGCCAAAAAAAAGAAAAGATATGCGTTTCTTTTGGCAGGCTGTAGACAAAGTTTTTTTATCCCTTTAGGAAAATGCGGAAGGGGTTGGGAAACGAAGGGGGACGACTTTGTCTGTCCCCCTCAGATATGCGTTTCTTTTGTTTTTGCTGCCGTACAAAAACAAAGCCACCTGCGTTCAAAACGAAAAAAATTCAAGGTTTTTCTAAAAATTTTAATAGAAAAACTGAAAAATTCAAATTTTTTGCCGATATACTCCATAGGAAAGGTTGTCATTATCCATAGGACAGGATATTTTGTCCATAGGCAGAAGAAATCTGCGTCTTTTGTTTCGGATATATGCACATATTGGGATAAAAATATTTTTGGCAGTCAAGCGTGGGTCGAAGCCGAGAGTACGTCCTTTTTTATACTTTCACCGTTTTGTGGCAGCGAAATATTTTAGGAAACGATTATGGCTTTACAAAAATGTGTATGTTGAGCAGTTTTTTTTCACGGGAAAAGAAGTCGTACGGCTTGGGGGAGCCCATGATTTTTTCTTTCGGAAAGAAACAGAAAACACAGGATAAAGCACCTATGTTTCAAAGTTCTGTACGGTCATTTCCCAAAAACAGAGCAGACTTTTGAAACCCGAAAAAGCAGAAGATTAGACGTGTTATACCTATGTCTCTTTTTTTCCGGCACATACAAAGGGGATAGAGAAAAGCGATGTACAGCATATCTATGCAGGAGCGGACCATATCAGGGAAAAGCGTAATTTTTGCCGGAAATATTTTCTTGCCAAGGAAAAAAAACATCTTGGCAAGCCGTGAAACAGGATTTTGCATATAACACAGGGGAAAATGGAAAATCATAGAACCTGTTTTGCGAAGTGAAGTTATTTGTGTTTTGGGGGGAATGCAAATAGCGGAAAGAAGCCTTTTTGGGGGTTCTTCAGATTGTCGAAAGAGTCGTTTTTATCCTTTTTCGAAAATGCGGAAGGGTTTGGGAAAGTTCCCAAATGGAATCCGCAATGGGAATTTACTTCCCATGAGGAAAAGCAGAAGTTTCAAGGCTTTTTTGCCATAGGAACTTCTGCTTTATTCTTCTGTCCGGTCGTCAAAGCCTTGCATGAAATGAGGCTTTGGCGAAGGGGGGCGACTTTGTCGACACCCTCAAAAAGCCTTTTGGGGCTTCTTTTTTTGGGTAAAAATCGTATTTAGGGAAATATTCGGAATGTTTTGGCAGATATCTGTCAAAACAACAGGAGTTTTGCTATACGCTTTTTGGCATAGAAGAAAAAGCATATGTTAAAATGAAGAAAAAGCGTACCACGCAAAAGGAGTGTTATCATGGAAGCATTACAATTTCCCACACTGCGTTTGAAAAAAAGAACTGCTCTTTTACAGATTCCCATAGAAAAAATACGTCCCAATCCCTATTTGCCAAGAAAATATTTTCATCAGGGCACATTGACGGCTTTGGCAGCATCTATTGAGATTTACGGCATATTGGAGCCTGTATTGGCAAGGCAGATGAACGGCGGTTTTTATGAACTTATTGCGGGAGCAAGGAGAGTAAAAGCGGCACAGCTTGCAGGGCTTTCCTCTGTGCCTGCCCTTGTGCTGTCGGTAGGAGAGGCGGAAAGTGCCATACTGGCATGTATTGAAAATATACATAGAGATGCCCTTTCTGTGCCGGAAGAAGCGGAAGGCTGCCAAACCTTGCTGGAGGATTATGGCATGACGGAGGAAGAAATTGCGGCGTGTCTTGCCTGCACAGAGCAGTATGTGGCAGATAGACTGCGGCTTTTGCGGTTAGAGCCGCCTTTGCAAAAACAGTTTTTGGAAAAAGGGTTTTCCGCTGACCATGCAAAAGCATTGTTACGCTTGCCGGATACGGAAAGTCGCATGGAAGTTTTTGCACGAATGGCAGAAGAGCATTTGGACGTAAAGGCAACTGAGCATTTGGTGGAAGAAACCTTGAAACAGCTGCGTTACCGCTTGCCCAAAATCAATAAACAAAAAGAAAAGCAGTTTGTGCAGGACTTTCGCCTGTACACCAACACATTGCGGCAGGCTGTGGCACTTATTGCCCAAACGGGAGCGGAAATTTCCTATACAGAGGCGGAAACAGCCCAAACTTATGAAATGACTGTCCGCATTGATAAGACACAGGATAAAAAAGATACCTCCATAAATTAAATATATATTGTACGAAATGTACAATAGAAACCGAAAAGGGACTTTGCAAAATGGCGAAGTCCCTTTCCGCTGTTTATAAAGTCTTTTTTCCCCTATCGCTGTAATTTGTTCCATATAAAAATAAAAACAAGCACCCCTTTAAAAGCATATGCTGCATGGTGCTTGTTGTTTATCTTGTTATGTTCAATTTTCTATATCCCCCATATAAAAAGGCAAACTATCCCCATATGCAGCAAAACCGCACAGGGAAACCCGAAGCAAAAGGACAAATGCTTTGTTTTGTGCCGCTTTTGCTTCATGGCAAGTATGCCGCCGATACCACCACCCAAAAATGCCCAGAGAAACAGGACTTTTTCGGGAATCCGCCAATGATTTTGTTCAGCCCTCTTTTTGTCTATGGACATGAGGACATATAGGAGTACATTGCAAAAAATGTACCAAATAACGATGACATTTATGAAAAAGGTGTTCATTTCATGACGTTCCGCCAGTCCAAATCTCCTCTGTCCAGTGCAAGAAGCAGAATCTCCGCTGTGGCAAGGTTAGTAGCCAAAGGGATATTGTGCATATCACACAGGCGAAATAATGAGTTGAACTCGTCAAAATGCTGAGGCGAGGAAGGGTTGCGAAGGAATATCATTGCATCGATTCCGTTATTCACCACCTGTGCACCAATTTGTTCCGAGCCACCCAGCTGTCCTGCCAGATACTTATGCACATTCAGGTTTGCAGCATTCTCTACCAGCCTGCCTGTAGTTTCTGTAGCATACAGGTCATGCTTGCAGAGGATATGCCTGTAGGCAATGCAAAGATTTTCCATTAGCTTCTTTTTTCCGTCGTCTGCAATTAAAGCAATGTTCATAATAATCCCCCCTCAAATAGTGATCTGGTTTCTTTTTTTCTGATATTAAGCAAAAGTCCTACAGCAACCATGTTTGTCCACATAGAACTGCCGCCATAGCTGACAAAGGGCAGGGACATCCCTGTATTGGGTACAATGCCTGTAGCAACCCCTACGTTGACAAAGGTTTGGAAGGCAAACATACCGGCAACGCCCACGGCAATGAGCTGACTGAACGTATCCTTTGTGGAAAGGGCAATGAGCATACACCGAAATACAATGAAAAACAGCATACCCAGCGTAAAGATACAGCCAAGGAAGCCAAATTCCTCTCCAATAACGGAGAAGATAAAGTCATTGTAAGGCTCCGGCAGATAGCTGAGCTGATTCAGTGTCCCCTGAAAAAGCCCTTTTCCCGTCAGCTGCCCTGAACCGATGGCACTGATGGATTTTTCCGTCTGATAATATAAATCGGCATTTGCCGTAGGGTCTACGAAGGACAGGATACGATTGAACTGATGGGGTTCAAATATCTTGTCCATAATCAGCGGATTTTCTCTTGAAACGTCCCAGAGAATAAAAGCCACAATGGGTACAAATACCACAAGAAAATTCCGAATCCATGTGTATTCAATGCCAGCGTTAAAAACAAGAACGCAAAAGATGGCTGCCAGAACAAGACTGGCAGAAAGTGCCGGCTGTTTCAGTACCAAAACAAAGGGTACGGCAATCATTAGACACAGCTTACCAAGGAATGGCAGGCGGTTCATCTCATCTTTGTGCATGGAGATGACTTTTGCAAGAAAAAATATCATAAATATCTTGGAAAATTCTGAAGGCTGTATAGTCAAAGGGCCAATCACAATCCATCTGGTTGCACCATTCAGATTTCTCCCAAGAAAAAAAACGCTGATTAGTAGCAGGATATTGATAATATAAACGGGTATATAAAATTGTGAAACATATTCATAGTCTACATTTGCCACCACAACCAAAAGGATAAATCCGATGATGAAAAAGGCAATCTGTTTGTAGACTTCCGTGGCTTCATGGCCTAGATTAAAGTGTGTGGCACTGGCAATGCAGACAATGCCAAACAGGGCAAGAATAAAAATTGCACCGATTAAGTAGTAATCCAGGTTTTGCAGCCATTTTTTTACATTCATAAGACAGACCTCCCTTTGTGCCGGAAATGCAAAAATCGAGCAGCCAAAAAGTACAGACTAGTCATTGTTTACCTTACGCATACTCTTAATGGGAATATTGGCATAAAGTACAGGTACAGTGCCGCTCTTATCGTCGGACTCTGTCTGTGTGATTTGGATATCCAGTTCTTCCTCATCAATTTCCATGTAGTTGGAAATGACCTTGATGATATCATTTTTCAGCATTTCCAATACTTGCGAGGAGCAATTCACACGGTCATGCACCAACACCAGTTTCAATCGGTCTTTTGCCACACTGCCGGAAGGCGGTGCGGTTTTTTTCTTAAAAAAGCTCAAGAAATCCATATTGCTACTCCTTTCCCTTCCGTCTGTGCATTATTTGTTGCGGAACAACTTTTTCAGCCTGTCCACAAAGCTTTCCTGTTCTTCTTCAAATGTCATGAGAGGCACTTCTTCCCCCATAATGCGGCGGACAATGTTGCGGTAAGCCTGTCCCGCACGGGAGTCAGGATTGCTTGCGGCAGGTTCTCCTTTGTTTGTGGCAATAACAACGCTTTCGTCGTCAGGTACAACGCCGATAATGTCAATAGCAAGGATTTCGGATACATCATCAATATTCATCATTTCCCCACGGTTTACCAAATCAATCCGCAGACGGTTGATGACAAGGGAAGGGTTGTTTAAGCCGTTTGCTTCCAAAAGACCAATGATACGGTCGGCATCTCTTACAGCGGAAACCTCCGGAGTGGTAACAACAAAGGCACGGTCTGCCCCTGCAATGGCGTTTTTGAATCCCTGTTCAATACCGGCGGGGCAGTCGATGATGATGTAAT
The DNA here is from genome assembly GCA_020024255.1 of Anaerotignum sp. Taxonomy (GTDB): domain Bacteria; phylum Bacillota; class Clostridia; order Lachnospirales; family Anaerotignaceae; genus Anaerotignum. The sequence goes on along the minus strand of JAHHTX010000011.1, from coordinate 11,617 downwards.
CAAAACCTTCTTCCCGCAGATTATCACAGAGTTTCTGCATCTGTTCGGGAGAAACGGCATCTTTGTCTCTTGTCTGTGCCGCAGGCAGAAGGAACAGACCGTTGTAGCGTTTGTCCTTAATCAGTGCCTGTTTCAAACGACAGGAGCCTTCCACAACGTCTACCAAATCGTAAACAATTCTGTTTTCCAGTCCCATGACAACATCTAGATTGCGAAGACCGATGTCTGCATCTACCAAAGCCACTTTTTTCCCTACAGTAGCAAGACCGCAGCCCAGATTTGCACTGGTTGTGGTTTTGCCGACACCGCCTTTTCCGCTGGTGATTACAATAACTTCACTCATATCCTATTTCCTCCTGATTATGGCAGTTTTAAAACATTACTGCTTTTAAAGCGGTCAGATTGCCAAAAAGTTGCATTTTTCATCAAATGCTGAACACAGCCCCCATTTTTCAAATCATAAAGACCCATAAAAATCCCTGCAGGGGTTGGGGCGGCTGTAACTTACGGGAGAGCAGCAGCCCAAGGTCTCAGGTTTTGATTTTAGGTTTTTGACAGCCTGATTGCTTCTGTAAAGCAGCTTTTCCATCTCTACAAAATCATATCGGTCAAAAAGCAGACTTGTACAGGAAAATCGGCAAAATTCCGCAATACTTTTTTCGTGATGCGAAACAAGGCGGCGAAAAAAACGGAATTTTCACACCCCCAAAATGGTTTTTTGTATCGATTTTGCCTGTTCTGTCCTCCGATACTTCTATCTTAACAAAAATATGTGTTTTTTGCACCTTTTTTTTCAAGCAAAAACAGAAAACTTTTCTCTTTTTACGACAAGGGCATGACGAAAATTTGCCCATCTTGTACAAAAGCATATTCCGGTGGCTTTGCCCCACGCTTGTTTTCTTCCGGAAAACGGGTAATGATGTCTGCAATACGCAGCTGCACAGGTGCCATATAGATGGCAGTGACAAAGGCGTCTGTCATGCCTTTACAGCCGGCATGGGCAATGCCCTTCAACTGCCCCAGTATAATGATATTTCCTGTTGCCTTTACTTCTGCACCGGGGTTTACGTCTCCTATAATCACTATGCTGCCATCAAAATCAAGCTGCTGTCCGTTCCGAAGAGAGCCTTTGTGAAATTTTGTCAGTGTCTGGGGTTCGCCGTCCCCTCTGTTTATGCAGGGAATCAGCTCTGCTTCATTATTTTCCGTTTTCAAAAAGGTGATATCCATAGAAGTGTTTTCGGAAATGATTTTAAGCAGTTCTTTTTCCTCTTCCTCATTGAATACTCTGCCTTTGAAAATCAGTGCGGTTTTCACATGATTGAAAAACTTTTCTGCTTCTGTTATTTTTTGTTTCAGCTGCTGGCAGATTTCGGAAAAGGGTGCATCCTCGGAAAAGAGGATACTCACACCGTCTTTTGTTCCTTTGAATAGTACCAAATTATTTTGATTCATGATGTTCCTCCTAAGTGCTCAGGTTCTTGTTTAAGGGGCTAAGACAACCTGCATATTGGTGTTTACAGGCTCATAGGAAAGCCCCAAGTATTTTTCAATGATAGCTTTTGCAATTTCCGGTGCAGGAGAGCCATGATTTTCGCCAAAAGGTATCAGAATGGTAATGGCAATCTGGGGATTTTCGTAAGGTGCAAAGCACACCAGCCAAGTGTGGGAACTGCGTGTCAGGTCTTCCTGTGCTGTTCCTGTTTTTGCGGCAATTTTTACAGGAAAATCCGCAAAGCCATGCCGCATTGTCCCTTTGTTGCCGTATACAACGAGGTACATTCCTTCGTAGACTGCCTGCAAATTCCTTTCCTGTAAGTCCAGAACGTGGGTAACGGTTTCCTCACTCTGAAAGTAAACAGAGCCGTCCGGATTTGCAATTTTGTCAATGAGATGGTAGTTGTAGAGGGTACCGCCATTGGCAAGGGTTGAAATATAGCGGTTCATCTGTGCCGGTGTGTAGCTGTTTATGGATTGTCCGATGAAGGCACGAATGGTGTCGCCGTCCACCCATCTGGTCTGGCTTTCTGTTGCTTCTGGGTTGTATATTTTGGTGGTACGCTCCTTGCCGGCAGGAGAAGCCATGGTAGGGTCGTATTCCTCAAGCTCAATGCCTGTGACAGTATCCAAACCAAAGCTTGCCATATATTCATTGAGGGTAGCAATGGATTTTTCCGTTGTGCCTTCGTCTGCGTTCCCCATACGGTATGCCAATTCATAGAAGAAGTAGTTGCAGGATACTTCAAGGGCATGGGAAACGTTGACAGGGCCGTGTGTCCCTCTGGAATTGCTGTAAATCCAGCATCTTGCATAAGGTCTGCTGGCTTTTTTAAATTCCCCTTGGTCACGAATGGTGGTGGAAGGGGTAATGACACCGGTTTCCAAACCTGCAAGAGCAGGAATCATTTTGAATGTGGAGCCGGGTGCTTTTTTCTGTTTCAAAGGACGGTTTACCAAAGGTGTATTGGTGTCCTCCAAAAGCATATTGTAATAGCTGTTCTGGAAGGTGTTCACCAAGCGGTTGTTGTCAAATGAGGGGTATGTCACAAGGGACAATACCTGTCCGCTGTCCACTTCGGAAACCACAACAGAAGCGGTGCAAGGGTCAAGAGCCGTATCTGCCGGCGACATTTCCCCGCTTTTCAGTTTTTGCACGAGAAAGCTGCTGGGGGAAAGACTGCCGTTTTCCACTGCCTGCTTTTCTTCCGGTGTAAAGGAAATTCTGCCCTGCTCCATGTATGCAAGGAGCAGCTCCTGCATGGAAACAGTACCGTTTGCTATGCCATCTGTCAGGAAGATTTGCAAACGCTCTGCCGCATCTTCTGCCTCTTTGTCAAAGGTCGGGTCTGCCGCTTTCATTTTGGCAAGGAGACTTTGCTGCACTTTGTCTTCCTCTCTTGCGTAAAGCATTTTTGAAGCGGAGATATGGTTGGCATTTACCATGGCAGTAAACATATCCTTAAAGCTCGCCCCTCTTTTGCCGCCGCCAAGCCGCTGCAAAATAACCTTACGCAATGCCTCTTCCACAGCGTGATAAGTGGTTTTCTGCAATTCGCTGTCAATGGTCAGATAAACGTCCTTGCCGGGTATGGGGTCTGTGGAGCCGATGACATTCATGCGTCTGCCCTGTTTATCCACTTCCATGGTAATTTTGCCGTCTGTGCCGTTTAAATCACGTTCATAGAGTTTTTCGATGCCCGATTGTCCCACAATGTCCGATTGACTGTAAATCGGATTGCCTTCTGCATCTTTGATGTCCTGATACAGGGGATAATCGGCTTCTGTCATCTGGCGGATATAGCCTACAATATGGGAAAATGCCGCTCCGTCAGGGTATTCCCGAAGGGAAGTTGTCCCAATGAGCACACAAGGAAAAATGTCCTGATTTTCCTCAATATAGGCAAGGGTTTTGTCGCTGACGTTCATGGCAATGGGAACGGACTGGAATTTCTGAAAACGCACACCGAAAAGGGAGTTGCGGATACTGATGGTTCTCCGTACAAGGTCTGTAGGGAGATGTTCAGGAATCCCAAAAAAATCACGGAGATAGTCCAGTGTTTCCAAAGGGTTGTAAGAAAGCTGTTCCTCTTCCATGAACATATCCTTTTTCCAGCGTTCTTCTCTTTGTTTGTTGCCGTTAAATTGGAAGGAGTAAGGATATTCCATATCCATGGGAATGGTATCAATGAGTGTTTCCCCATATTCCTCCAGTTTGTTGGCAAGAGTCACTGCCATAAGGTTTTTGTCGTTCATTTCCAACATATAGTAAATGTATGCCCGTTTTTGTGCCTGTGTATAGGACTTGGGCGGTGTATATTTTTCGAAAAGATAAGAAAGACATTCTTTTGGAGAAAAGTCCATCTGTTTTCTTTCCAAACCGATTTTTTCCTTCCATTCTTTTTCTGCCTTTTCCGCCTTTTTTTTGTCTTTTTCCTGTTCTGCAAAAAGGAAACGGTAAGGCTCGGTTTTGGAAATGGGCAGACTGTCTCCGGCTTTCTCTCCTGCCTGCCAAAGTGCATCTGTAATGTCCTTTACCAAATCGGCTCTATCGTCGGAAAGGTCAAGGGTAACGCTATCGTCAATTTGTACGGAATAGGCGGCAGAATTTATGGCAAGAGGTCTGCCGTAGCGGTCATAGATGCCTCCTCTTGAGGCAGGTACATTGACTTCCTTGGAAACGCTTGCCTCCAAAGATTCGTTGTATTCATCACCGTGGATAATCTGCAAGAAAAACAGACGTACCACCAATATGAAAAAAAGCAGCACAATGCCACAAAGCATGACAAATATCCTGCTTTTACATAAATCACGAAACTGTTCCAGATAATTTCTCATGGACAACCTCCTCCACAGAAAAAAATACGGCAGGGGTATTCTGCCGTCAGAATAAGCGGTGTCTGTATTTTTCTTTTAATTCCAGCCATTCGTTGATGCCGAAAAGCAGACGGTATATGGGAATAGAAAGGATACTGGTGTAAACGGCTTCCGGCAGTGCAAGCCGAATGAGGAAATACAAAATATTGGTTTCTCCCCGTAAAAAAAAGCCGAAAAAGAACACAGCACCTTCATAAATCAAGGTAATAATAGAACAGATAATCATAGGCAGGAGGTAGTTCTCCCGATAAAAATCTTTTTGATTGATACCGGCAAGGAGACCTGCAAGAAGACCCAAAAGGGCATAAAAGCCAATGGAAGTCCCAAAGAAAATGTCCTGCAAAAAACCTGCGAAAAACCCGGCTGCCGCCCCTTCCCATTGCCCCCGCAAAAGACCGCAGGACACAATGATAATGAGTGCTGTGTTGGGCAGTACTCCGCCAATGGAGGCATAGGGCAGCAGTGTGGTCTGCAAGATGAAGTTTAGCAATATAATTCCGCCGATTAGTACGGCACGCAGAGTTTTCAAGAGTTTTCGTCCTCCTCACGGGTATTTTCTTCTTGTATGGGGGAAGCCGATGTATCAGCCAAAGGTGCTGTATTCCTCTGGTTTTCTGCATCTTCTGCATTATCTGTATTTTCTGTGTTTTCTGTATTTTCTGTGCCTGTATCCGCTGTTTCCGTAGGTACAGGCACAGGTTTGCGTTCTTTTGTTTTTGTTTTGTCAATAACAAGGAGTGTATCCAAATGCTTCATGTCCACGGCAGGTTCAATGATGGCATATTTAGTCAGACCGCTTGGGTCACTCTGCACTTCCTTGACTTTGCCTATGGTCAGTCCCGGCGGATAGATGTCGCTGAGATGGGAAGTAACGATTTCGTCCCCTGCCATAATTTCCGCTTCGGAGTCAATGTACTCCATTTTGCAAAGACCATCGTTCATGAGGGTATAGTCCCCCTTCACTACGCCCAAATCACCTGTACGAAGGCTTTTTGCGGGAACAGAGCTGCGGCTGTCCAAAATGGACTGCCCTTTTGCATAGGTTGTGCCGCTTTCCAGTACTTTCCCCACAAGACCCTCTGGTGCAGCCAATACCATATTTGCCCCAACACCGTCTTTTTTTCCTTTGTCCAAGGTAAAAATATCATACCAACTGCCGGGATTTTTGGCAATGATGTTCACACCAAAGCTGTCAAACTGGGGATACTTTTGGTCAATGCGTAAAAGTGCGGAGAGTTTTTTGTTTTCCGCATCTAGAAGGGAAAGGCGGGCATTGTCTTCCAAAAGAGATGCCATTTCACGTTTCAGTTTTTCGTTTTCTTTTAGCACTTCTGCCTGTTCTCTTTTGTCTGTAAGGGTGTTGTCAATCCAGTTGCCGACACCTGTGGTCAAATCCTGAAAAGGGGTTACCACAACGCCCACAATGTCCTCAAGGAAAGTTGCATTGAGTTTTTTTCCGCTGGTGACAAGCGCAAGAACAGCAAGAAGGATTACCGCACCGGTAATGATATATTTTTTGTATTTTTCCAAAAACGAAAACAAGATAACAGCTCCTTCTTTCTTTAGCTTCGGCAGAACGAAAATACCGAAAATTTATGGTTTAAAACAGTGCTTTTCTGGGGGAAATGAGTACATTTTTCAACGTGTCGATATGTTCCAGAACAAGACCCGTTCCCATTGCCACGCAGTTTAAGGGTTCATTTGCAATATGCACAGGCATTCCCGTTTCGGTGTTGATGAGTTGGTCCAGACCACGGAGCATTGCCCCACCCCCTGTGAGGGTAATACCAAATTCCATCACGTCTGAAGCAAGTTCGGGAGGGGTTGCTTCCAAAGTCTGTTTGATGGTGTCAATAATGGAAGTTACCGGCTCATCAAGGGCTTCCCTGATGTGTATGGAGTCGATTTCCACAGTCTTGGGAAGACCGGAAACAAGGTCACGTCCTCTGATTTCCATTTTTTCCTCTCGTTCCAGAGGGAAAGCAGAACCAATGGTGATTTTGATTTCCTCTGCGGTACGGTCGCCAACGGCAAGATTAAATTCTTTTTTGATATAGCCTACAATGGCACTGTCCAAAGAGTCCCCTGCCACACGAAGGGAGGTGCTTGTGACAATGCCCCCAAGGGAAATGACAGCAACTTCACTTGTGCCCCCGCCGATGTCAACAACCATGCTTCCGGCAGGGTCTGCCACAGGAAGACCTGCACCGATGGCTGCTGCCATGGGTTCTTCAATGAGATAAGTATCTTTTTCTTTGGAGCCTGCGGCAATGGCTGCCTCCAAAACGGCTCTTTTTTCCACTTCTGTGACACCGGAAGGCACACAGACAACAATTCTGGGCTTTGGTCCAAACATGGAACGCACATAAGCCTTGTTAATAAAGTAGCGGAGCATTGCCTGTGTGACGTCAAAGTCTGCAATAACCCCATCTTTCATGGGACGAATGGCAACAATATTGCCGGGTGTACGTCCAATCATTTCTTTTGCTTCGTTACCTACGGCAAGGACTTCTTTTGTCTGCGTATTGATGGCAACTACGGAAGGCTCATTGACAATGATACCCTTTTCTTTCATATATACAAGTGTATTTGCCGTACCTAAGTCGATACCCATATCTTTGGAAAACATTTAATTTGTAGCCCCTTTCTGTATTGGAACCGCAAAAGCGGTCATATGCGTAAAATATGCGAAGGGGTCTTTTGCCCCTATCTGAAAACAGAGTAGTTCTTTTGGCAGAAAAAACGGGTTTGCTCCTCCGGCGAAAAGAAATCTCATACCTTTTATCATACCTGTTTTTTTGTTGGATTTCAATAAAAAAAATCGCAAATTTTCTGGTGTTCTTTTGGAAGATACGTCTAATTTGAAACGATATTTTTTTCTGCAAAAATGGAAAAATGGCAGATACGGCAGAAAAAGAGGCTATACCCGTTTGTCTTTTTCCAGTACAGCATCAAAGGCTTTCGTGATGCTGTTCATAAATCCGTATTCCGAAAGTGCTGTCACACCTTCAATGGTTGTGCCGCCGGGGGAACATACTTTGTCCACCAATGCCCAAGGGGATTCCTCTGTGGCAAGAAGCATTTCTCCGCTGCCCTTTAGGGCGTCTGCGGCAATGGCAAGAGCAAGGGGTTTTGGCATACCTGCTTTCACCGCTGCCCTTGCCAATGTGTCTGTATAGATGTAGGCAAAGGCAGGGGCAGCTCCTGCAAGGACGCTGAATATGCCGAACTGTTCTTCCAAAACAGCAAAAACGCTGCCGATTTTTTCAAATATGTTTTGTACTTCTGCAAGAAGATTTTCCGAAACAAATTCATTTTGACAGATACCTGTTGTGCCTTTTCCGATACTGCCGTTGATGTTGGGCATAACACGAATCACCGGTGTATCTTTGGGCAGATGTTCTGCAAGATAGGCAAGGCTCTTTCCTGCGGCAATAGACACCACAGTAATTTTCTTTTCTGCAATGGTTTCCTGTAAATCCGGCAGAACTGTCTGAATAATGTGAGGTTTTACACCAAGAACAAGAACATCGCAGTGTTCTGCCACTTCCTTTGCAGTGGCATAGGCATTTGCACCACATTCCTTTGCCAGCTTTTCCGCAGAAACGATAGTTTTACTGGTCAGAGCAATATCTGCCCCGTTGTATCCACCCTGCACCATACCCCGTACAATGGCACTGACCATATTTCCAGCACCGATAAATCCAAATTTCATCTGACTGCGCCTCCTTTTATTTCATCATGTATTTTTTTTATTTTATCATACCTTTTTCCGAAAAAAAAGTAAGAAGAAAGAGATGTTTTTCTGATAAAATCCTTTTCCGATTTCTATTCTTGTGATATGATGAAAAAAAAGGAAAGGAGTGTTGAAAATGTCTGTATTATTTTTGGAATACCCTCGCTGTACCACCTGCAAAAGAGCAAAAGCATGGTTGGAACAGGCAGGTGTGGATTTTGTCGACCGCCATATCGTAGAGGACAATCCCACAGCAGAGGAATTGAAAAAATGGCATGAAAAGAGTGGATTGCCGTTAAAACGCTTTTTCAATACAAGTGGACTTGTATATAAAGACTTGCAGTTAAAGGACAAGCTTCCTGCCATGAGCGAGGAGGAACAGTTGCAACTCCTTGCCACCAATGGTATGTTGGTAAAGCGTCCCCTTGTTGTGGGAGAAGACTTTGTTTTGGTTGGTTTTAAAGAAACAGAATGGGAACGTTTGAAGGAGGATTGAGCAATATGAAAAAGAATCGTATTTTTTTGGCGGCGGCACTGATTTTTACTCTGGCAATACCTTCCGTGGCTTGGGCAAAAGAGCCGGGAACAATTCATGTGAAAGGAACGGGTGTTGTTCTGGTACAGCCTGATGTGGCTGCTGTCCATGTGGCAGTGGAGGAAAAAGCCCCTACAGGTGCAGAGGCACAGAAAAAGAATAACGAAACGGTGGAAAAGGTGCGGAAGGCACTTCTTGGTGCAGGAATTCAAAAAGAAAATATCATTACAACCCATACCTCCCTTGCACCTGCATACCGCTATGAGGACAATGGTAAACGGGTGCTGGAAGGCTATGAGGCACGAATGATACTGGAAGTCTATACCAACGATGTGGACGGTGTGGGCAAGTATGTAGATGCGGCTGTCAAGGCAGGAGCAAAGCGTATTGATAACGTGGAATTCAGCATTAGCGACCATAACCGCTACTATGAACAGGCATTGCAGACAGCGGTGAGGAATGCGGAATCCTCTGCAAAATCCATTGCCAAGGCTTACGGAAAGCCATTGGGACAGCTTGTGGAGGTTGTGGAGAATACAGGAAGTCCTTCTGTGGCAGAGCAGCGGAGTGACGGGGCAGTAAGAAGTGAAATGGCAATGGATAAAGGGGCAAGTGGCGTGCCGACGAAAGTCCATTACGATAAAATACAGGTTTTTGCAGACCTTTCCGTGACATACACTTTGTCATAAGAAAAAGCAGAAGTTTCAAGGGCTTTTTGCCCTTGGAACTTCTGCTTTATTCTTTTTTGTCTGAAAAAAATCGTTTTAGTAAAACCAATATAGAAAAATTGTACCTATGGATACCAGTACAAAAAGTATTATCCCCCACCACATTTCTCTGCGGTCACGTTTTCTTGTGCGTTTTTCCCATTCAGGATGTTCCAAATCCGTTATATATCTGCCTCCCAGTAGTCCTACATTCATGGTCAGATGCAGATGAGGTTCTTTTTTCATCATTCCATACGTTCGTCTTGTCATACGGAAGTGATACGTTATGCCATTTTGTATACCTTCCATAAAATACCCTTTGTGCAGTCCACGCTCCATACCTTCTTCACGGGAAATGTAGCTATGGCAGGCAAGCAGGGTGATTTTTTCTTTTTTGCAGTATATTCGGTCAATGGCAGTGTAAACCATTCGTGTGTACAAAATATTGATGAGCAGTAGAGGAATCAGAGAAAGCCCCATCTGTAAAAAGGGGATTTGTCTACTGCCCCATCCCTGCAAGTTCAAAAGATACCCTTGTATTTGTGCCTGTGCCAAAGAATAGAACAACATGAGAAATGTAAAGATATATAGTATACCAAAAAGGATACTTCTTTTTTTTCTGATTTTCACATTCCACATTTTTACATCAACGAGTCCTTTTCTGCAAATAAAAAAGAACACTACACAGATTAAAACCATCAAGCCGTTGATGGCCATACCGGAGGTATAGCGAAATGTCAGGGCAAGAACCGGTATCAGCCAACCGGTTAGGGCAGCCCACCCCCAACGCCCTGTTACGGCTGCCAGAAAAAAACACCAGTATATTGTGGCGGCGGTCAAAAAACCAAGCCATTGCATTGTTGAAAACTCCTTCCCCTTTTCCTTATGAAACCAAATCTGTTAAATACTGCGGAATATATCGGGGCGGAAACGGTTCTTTTTGCGACTTTCTGCAATCTGTGCAAGGATAATATCCCGATCTTTGTTTAATATGCCCCCCAGTGGAATATAATTGGAAGCATGGTTGGCACGGAACATTGTGCCTTCTGCATCTACATTGCGGATAAACAGCTCCGTTTCGTCCAAAATCTCCTGGGGTGAAAGCAGTTCCAGCTCGCCGCAAAGACATTGGCGGTACATTTCTGTATCCGGTTCTATGAGCAGAGTCAAAAAGCCGATATATTCCGGTTTAATGGCAGAAACCACTCTTGCACTGTTTAATGCGTGGTCACGCCAGTGTTTTTTTCCGCCCAAACCGGAAATCAGTGTCATGGAAAGCTTTATGCCGGCGGCTCTGATTTTCTGCCCTGCCGCAATCATTTCTGCGGAGGTCACCCCTTTTTTAATGTCTGTCAAAACACCGTCATCGCCACTTTCCAGACCCATATAAACCATATCAAGCCCTGCCTCCTTCAGCTGTAGGAGTTCCTCCGGTGTTTTGTCCAGTGCATCTTTTGGTGCACCATAGGCGGAAATTCGCTCCACATCTGGAAAATATTCGTGGCACTTTTCCAAAATATCCAGTAAGTCTTTTGTTTTTACAATAAGTGCATTACCATCTGCAAGAAAAATACGACGAACGTTGACCTTGCTGTAGTAGTTTTTTGCCATTGCCAAGTCTTCTGCCACTTCTTCCAAAGGGCGGACGCGAAACTGCTCGTTTTTATACATATTACAGAATGTACAAGTATTCCTTGCACAGCCGATGGTCAGCTGTATAATCAAACTGCTTGCCTCGCTTGGTGGTCTGTATACTGCTCCTTCATATCTCATAGGCTGCCTCTCTCCAATCGTTTTCCGCAATTTTTTTGTAAAGATGAATAAATATTATAAAATCTGCTTTTTGCCCTTTCTTTATTCTTTATTATACAAGTAAATGACGCCTTTTATCAATACCCGATTCTTCCATTTGACAGGATAGGATTTTTTGACTATAATGTACCCTATACTTTGTTAATTTGATTTTTGTTTTACGGCATCATGCAGACCCAGATGTTTTGTACAGAAAAAGAACGACAGCTGCGGCTGCTTTTTTATGTGTGGGATAGAAGGCAAAGCACCATGCGGTAAATCCAGAAAGGACTGCGAAAGCTGCTTTGGCAGCACTTACCCATTCCTTTTGCAGACCTTTGTGCGGCATCAAAAATCTCATTAAAAGGACTGTCTTTGACAGTTGGAAAAAGGAGGCGAAAGCCTCCTTTTTCTGTTCTTCTGTGGGGAGCGACTTTGTCGCTCCCCTTGGTCAAAGCCTCATTTCATGCAAGG
>JAHHTX010000103.1 GCA_020024255.1 Anaerotignum sp. | reverse complement strand
CTTCAAACATACTGTAAAAATCTTCGCCCACCTTCAACGGCATAAACTCGTTAAAGAGAATCATATGTCCCGTACTACTGATGGGCAGCCACTCCGTAATGCCCTCAATTATGCCAAAAAATGCAGCCTTACATAATTCAATCCAATCCATGTTTTCCCTCACTTTTCTGAAAAGCAATTCATCGCCTTTCTTCTATTTTCCTAACTCCATTGATTTATTATACTTGTTTCTTTTGAAAATATCCATAAAAAAGTTGAAAAAACTAATTCTATTCCAAAAAAGTACCATAAGAGGCATCTAAAACCCCTTCCACTGCTTTTAAATATGTGGCTATGGAAGATGCTTTTTTCACGCTTTTCACTTCTTTTTCCCTTCCTGCAAACATTCTTTCCCAATAGCTCCAAAGTTCCTTCATTTTAAACAGCGTGTTTCGTTCTCCCGACATAATTTCTTTATACCCCATGCAGATTTCCTCTTGGAATGCCCAAAATTCCTCTTTTGTTGTTGCTTTCCCACCTGCAATCTGTCTTGCCAATGCAGGATTGGCAAGAAATCCTCTGCCAATCATAACCGCCTGTAACCAAGGAAACCGTTCCTCTAAATTTTTATGGTCCTCCATGGTAACAATATCTCCATTGTAGCAAAGGGGAATAGTGCAACGTTTTGCCAACTCTTCAAATAAATCCACATCTGCCTTACCACCATAAAAATCTGCCCGCACCCTAGCATGAAGAGTCCATTCCTTCACCGGATACTCCTGAAACAAGGCAAGCAATCCCCAAACTTCCTCTTTTTCTTCCATACCAAGCCTCGTTTTCAGAGAAATTTCTATGGGGCATTTTGTAAATACTTCCTCCAAAAAGCTATGGAGTGCTTCAGTCCTGCCCAAAAATCCTGCCCCTTTTCCTTTCGTTACTACTGTCGCAGAAGGGCAGCCCAGATTCAAATTGATTTCCTTATAACCCATATCTGCCAAAACCATCGCCGTATCCAAAAATTGTTTCGCCTGATTGGTCATCACCTGCGGAACCAAAGAAATCGTTTCATTATGGGAAGGCAACACATCATTTTTTTCCCGATTGTTCATACATTTATGCTGCGTGGGTGAAATAAAAGGACTATAATATTGTTCTATATTCCCAAAATACTTTTCAAAGGCATTGCGGAACACATACCCTGTAATCCCTTCCATAGGTGCAAAATATCGTTTCATTTATTCCTTCCTTTCCAAAAAAAGAAAAATCACCCTTTTGCCTGAAATTTCATGAAAAGGGTGATGACAAAATTACTGTTTTATGCCACATAAATCTATTGTCGCATTGATCATATTACCTGAACTAATCACAATTCCAATTCCACCATGGGTCATGGTTGTATCCAAAACGCTGTGATATTTCCCTGATGTGCGAGTCAATTCCGCATAAATCTCCGGAATATCGCCCATTACCCTGATGATGACCTCCGAGGCAGTGTGAAAATCTTTTTCCTTTTCCTTCATCCGATGAAAAGGTGTTTTTCCGTCTAAACTGTTATAAGCAAAATATCCTTTTTCCTGCATATCCTTGCTGTGTTCCGCCGCAGATTCATAAAGATGTTCATCCCATACCAAGGGAGCTTTTCCGTCGATTGCACGAAGGGTATTGATACTTTCCCAAAGTTCTTTCTCCATTTTGGCATATACACCTGTATCAGAACTCAATTTCAATCCGTTTCCAATAGAAAAAGCATTTTCCCGCATGGAAACACCCCTGATATTCCCTTGTACATCTGCATAAAAACTGATTTCCGCATCTTCGCTTTTCCATATTGACGCATTTGCAGAATAGCTAAATCTGGTATAATTTGCAATCTCTCCCGCTTTTTGTATATGCTCCATGCCATTATAGGCAAATTCCTCTGCCACGGCAAAAACAGCTGCTACCTTTTCATCCTGCCATGTTACCATAAGGTATTCTTTGGCATTTGGTTGGTAAATATACCGCTCTAGATCATATACCGTGTGGTCAATACGAACAGGCTTTCCCCAAATACGCTCTACCTCACCCTTTGTCTGACCAAGGGCAATTTTTTTACCCGACAACAGAAGGGCATGTCCTTCCTGCTCTGTAGGTTTGCTTTTCTCAGGTGTTGGTATTTCGTCTTTGCCTTCTTTCGTTCCTGTTGCCTCTTTGTTCATATTTTGTTTTTGTTCTTCTTTGTTCGTTTCTGCCTTTTTAGGCAATTCCCCTTGGCTCTTGTTTTCTTCCTTTGCTGTTCCTTTTGTTTTTTCGTAAAACTTCAACGCATTTTCAAATACAACGGCTGCCTCCTGTACCTGCAACGCTTTGTCGGGGCGGAACAGTCCATCATCATACCCTGAAATCAAACCTGCACCATACATGGCTTCGATATAATGACGAGAAGTATCCGTAATCTTTGTCAAATCTGGAAAAGGTGCTTTTTTTGCATATGTCGTCAAATCCACTCCACAGCTGCGAAATAGCCGTACCATGAAAGTTGCCAGTTCTTCCCTTGTCAAAACTTTGTTTGGCAAAAATTTTCCGGGCTCTACCCCTGAAACAAACCCTGCAGCATATGCCAAAAGCACATCTTCATCTTGACAATCGGTAAAAGGACTTTTCTTCGGCAATTCTTTGACAACATTTCCCGTTTTCTGATAAAACTGCACTGCCATTTTGCAAAATTCCAATCTGGTAATTTTAGATGTCGCTTTTTTTGCCAAGTCATCAGAAAGTACCCCTGCTTTCTGAACTGCCTTAATACTGTTTTGCGCCCAAGTCTTACTTGCAGCATATACTGTCTGCTCATAGGAACTACATAATAAAACTGCCGATAATGCTACCATTGCCAGCCGTTTCATGGAATCACTCCTTTATTTTATATTTTTCTTTCTGCATTTTGCATCAACTTGTTTTTCAAGAAAAATGAAGTTTGATGATAACGAAAATACAGATGTACTTGTGATAGATCCCTGCTCTTAAAAATACATTTGCCTGCATTTATTTCAGATAAAACAAATGTTATTTTGCAGTTTATTATACCACATTTTAAGTGATTCGCAATAAAAAATACAGAATATACTATTTTCGACAGTTTCTTCCGCCGTTATGGAGTACCCCTTTTCCCCATAAACTCCCAAAATCATGCCTTAAAAAATGCCATCTCATTGGCATCTTCTTTCTGTTGTTTTTTCTTCGTTTCTTTTTTATTTTCCAAAGGAGCGGTCTGATGCTGTTTCATACGAAAATATTCTGTCAAGGCAGCAATAAACTGCCCGTTTGTAGGCTTGTCCTCCATCTGATAGCCTGAAATCTCCAAATACACTTCCTGCCCATTTTTCTTCCATGCACTTTCAATGGCATGACGAATGGCACGTTCCACTTTACTTGCTGTGGTGTGATACATTTTTGCAAGATCGGGATATAACCCTTTTGTGATGCCTGCCAGCACTTCCCTGTCCTCCACTGCCATCATAACTGCCTGTCTGATAAAATGATACCCCTTAATACTTGCCTGTATTCCCATACTGTTCAATATTGTGGATATTTCCGCCTCCAGACTGTTTACTTTTTGTGTTGCGCTTTCCTCAATTTCAAAAACAGGCTCTTCCTTTTCTGTGCTCCAAATATTTTTGCTTTCTGCCAGCTGACAGATTCGTTCAATGAGCAAATCTCCCTGTATTGGCTTTATCATATAGTAATCTGCACCTGTTACAATGGCACGACGCACGACTAAATCATTATCTATTGCAGTAATCATAATGGTGATGCAGCATATCCGCAGTTTCCGTATTTGCTCCAACACCCATACCCCGTCTTTTTCACCTAATACCGTGTCCAAAAGGATAACATCTGGTCTTTTTTCCTTGACTAGCTGAAATACATCAGCACCGTTATCTGTCATACCAATTACAACCATTTCCCCTTTTCGTTCCAAACAGTTCTTCAATTTCTGCAAATAAAATTTGTCTCTGTCTGCAATTACAATGCGTAGTTTCCTATTGTGCTCCATAGCTAAATCCCCCTTTATTTTTTACCATATTCAACAAAATGCTATGTTTTCTTCCATTTATGCACCTCCAAAAATGATTTTTGCAGCAGAAAAAGACAAAAATCTACAAAAATCTACAAAAACCCTTATACCCTATAGCTGTGTATTGTATTTTTCTTTCCATATGTGATATGTTGATACGGTAACATATTTTTTGCCACTTGTAAAG
>JAHHTX010000102.1 GCA_020024255.1 Anaerotignum sp. | reverse complement strand
ATTGCCTGTACCTGCACTGCAAAATACAGCGATATTCCCCTGTCTGTCAACACCGTACCATTCCATGTCACAGCAGCAGTCCTGTGCATCAATTCTTGTCATATGACCACCTCATGGTATTTTTTTATTTTTCCCTATACTTTATGCTTTACTGCAATAATAAAACAACTCCCCTTTTACATTACTGCAAAAAGGGAGTTTTTGATGCTATTTAAGCTATTTTCTTATACCAAGTCTGCAAAGAAAAGAGCGAAAAATTATTCTTCTGTTTCAGGAGCTTCATCTGTTTCTGCCTGTCTCTTGGAAAGGCTGATTTTCTTCTGTTCAGGATTTACTTCCAAAACTTTTACGTTGATTACTTCGCCAACCTTCAGTTCATCTTCAGGTTTTACAACGTGTTTGTTTGCAATCTGGGAAATATGTACCAGACCGTCAACGCCGGGTTCCAGTTCCACGAATGCACCAAAAGGTACCATACGAACAACTTTACCTTCTACTACTGTGCCTGCTGCATACTTGTCAACAGCCAGTTTCCAAGGGTTCATGTCAGCATCTTTCAAGGAGAGGCTGATTTTTCCTTTTTCTTTATCTACATCCAGAACAAATACTTCTACAGTCTGTCCTTCTTTCAGCACTTCTCTGGGGTTGGAGATTCTGCCCCAGCTCATTTCGGAAATATGAATCAGACCGTCAACGCCACCCAAATCAACAAATGCACCGAAATCTGTCAGTCTGCTTACTGTACCTGTAATCTTTGTACCTGCCTGAATTGTTTCAAACAGAGCAGCACGTTTTGCAGCGATTTCCTGTTCAACCAGTGCTTTTCTGCCGCCGATGATGCGACGTTTTACTCTGTCCATTTCAATAATATTGAATTCCAAGTCCTGACCTTTGAATACGTTCAGGTCTTCGATAAATCTATTAGAAACCTGAGAAGATGGAATGAATACGTTTACGCCGTTTACCACTGCAATCAGACCGCCTTTGACAATCTGTGTTACAGTACCTGTCACAACAGTTTTTTCGTTGTAAGCCGTTTCCAGTTCTTCCATACCCTTCTGTGCTTCAATGCGTTTTCTGGAAAGGACTACATTGCCGTCGCCATCATTTACACGAACTACGAATACTTCAATCTCATCTCCAGGCTGAACTGTTTTACTGGGGATTACACTGGGGTCACTACTGAATTCGCCTCTGGAAATAATACCATCGGATTTAAAGCCCAAGTTTACGGATACTTCTTCGTTAGAAACCTGGATAACCGTGCCCTTTACCACGTCACCTGTGTGCAGAGTAACGAGGGATTCTTCTAACATTTGTTCGAATGTAACTTCCTCACTTCCTTCTAAATTTTGTACTGCATTTTCTAATGCTTCGCTCATAGTAACAATTACCTCCTTAATTATCGCAGGCGGTGTAGACGCACCTGCAGTTATCCCTATTCTATCACCTTTTTTCAAATTATTCAACACCAAATCACAAATTGTTTCAATATGAACAGTGTTTCGACAATTCTTTTTACAAATCTCTGCTAATTTCTGCGTATTGGAGCTGTTTTTCCCACCAATCACAATCATTCTATCTACATTTTGGGAAAGCTCCTCCGCTTCAGTCTGTCGTTTTTCCGTTGCAGAGCAGATGGTCTGGTTTGCGGTAAAAGAAATTCCCCTTTTTTTCAAAATTTCCAGTATATGCTCATATTTATTCTGTCGAAACGTGGTTTGCACCACAACAGAATAGCTGTTTTTTTCGGGAATCTCCACCGTTTCCGCTTCTTCAGGACTACCAATGATGATGGCACTATTTCCACACCAGCCATTAATGCCCATAACTTCGGGATGGCTGCCATCTCCCACAATAATAATTCCTTTACCGTCTTCCTTTTCTTTATGGACAATTTGATGAATATTCTCCACAAAAGGACAAGTACCGTCCAGTATTTTCATCTGATGGGCTTTTGCTTCTTCGTAGAGTGTTTCTCCCACACCATGAGAACGGATAATCAAGGTTCCACCGTCCAGTCCATCTAAGGAGTCCACAATCTGTACGCCTTTTTCTGCCAAATCGTCTGTTACCGTTTGATTATGAATAAGCTGTCCGTAGGAATAGAGAGGGCTTTCCTTGCCAATGACATCATACACCATGTCAATGGCACGCTTGACACCAAAACAAAATCCTGCCGATTTTGCCACTTCTATCTTACTCATACACTCACCTTCATTTCCCGTACCTTCTGCATAACCTTTTCCGTAATTTCTTCCATCAGTTCTGTAGTGACCTTTTTTCCCTGATATTCATCTAGATAAATAGGCATTCCATATCGAACCAAAACGGTAGAACGGAATTTATAAGTGGTACTGATGGCAATGGGCACAATAGGTACACCGCCCTTTAAAGCAAACAGAGCCACACCCGCCTTTGCCGCCTTTTCCTCGCCAGGTTTCACACGGGTACCCTCTGCAAAAATCCCCATAAGTTCGTTATTTTTCAAAAGTTTAACAGCAGTTTTAAACGCTTTCATATCCATTGCTGCCTCTCGATCAACGGGAAATGCCCCAAGTTTTGTAATGAGTTTTCCCAAAAAAGGCTTTTCAAAAAGTTCCTTTTTTGCAATATAGCGTACTTGTCTTTTCGTAAATGCCGCCATAGTCATGGGGTCAAAGTTGCTCATATGGTTGCAGCAAAGAACTGCACCGCCTTCTTTTGGGATATTGCCTTCCCCTTCAATGCGTACCCGAAACATTATTCTATAAAATATTTTGATTAAACCTCTAACAAATGTATATGTTGTCATTTTTCTCACCTCATTGTACTTTATTGTACTTTTTTCTCGATATAAGCAAGAATCCGTTCCTTTACTTCTGTAATATCCATGGCAGTGGAATCCACACGAAGGGCATCTTCTGCACAGCAAAGTGGATTCAGCTTTCTGTGCATATCCTGCTCATCTCTTCTTGCAATTTCCGCTTTAACCGTTTCCAAATCTACTTTTCTGCCTTGCTGCTCCAACTCACCCAAACGACGTTTTGCCCGTTCCTCCACTCCGGCATCCAGATAGATTTTTACTTCTGCATGAGGCAGTACATTGGTACCAATATCCCGTCCGTCCATAATCACGGAATGGTTTCTTGCCAAATCTCTTTGGATTTCCACCAAACATTTCCGCACCGCTTCATAGGCAGCCACCTTTGATGCACCTTGCCCAATTTCCTGTGTGCGGATTTTGTCTGTCACATCATCGCCATCTAAAAAAATACGCTGCAAACCCTCTTCAACCATAATTTTCATGTGCATTTTCTGCAAAGCATCACATACAACCCCTTCGTTTTCCACATCAATACCTTGTATAATGCAGAAATAGGCAACTGTGCGATACATTGCCCCTGTGTCAATATACAAAATGCCCAATTCCCTGGCAATTTCCTTTGCCACCGTACTTTTTCCGGAGCCTGCAGGTCCATCTATCGCTACCGCAAACTGTTTCATCTTTTGTTTCCCCCTTTTTCGCAAATGCTATCTCCTGCCGCATAACCTGTAGAAAAGGCTATCTGCAAATTAAAACCTCCTGTATAAGCGTCCACATCCAAGACCTCCCCTGCAAAATGGAGATTCTTGACAAAACGGCTTTCCATGGTAGCGGGGTCTATTTCATCAACACAGATACCTCCACTTGTGACAACAGCTTCATGGTATCCCGTCACACCTATAATGGTAAGGGGCAATCCTTTCAGCAGATGCAAAAGCGTTTTCCGTTCTTCTTTTGTTATACTATTTACCTTTTTTTCCGGTGAAATACCAGAAAGGGCAACGATAACAGGAATGAGTTTTTTTGGCAACAAATCTCCCAAGGCATTTTGAAAATCCTTCTTTGCGTATTTTTCAAAATCCCGTAAAAGCCTTGCATCTAATGTCTTTTCTTCCATGGCAGGCTTCAAGTCTATTTGCAGACGATACCCCTTGTCCGCATCTTTCAATATATGTCTGCTTGCACTTAATATGACAGGTCCGGATACACCAAAATGGGTAAACATCAGTTCTCCAAAATCCTTATATACAGCTTTCCCTTTTTCATTATAGATCGTAATGGCAATATGACGAAGACTTAGCCCCATCAATTCCTGACACCAACTTTCCTTCGTCTTTAACGGTACTAAAGAAGGGTACAGCTTTGTCACTTGATGCCCTGCCGCCTTTGCCATTTCATAACCATCTCCTGTAGAGCCGGTAGAAGGATAGGAAAGACCTCCTGTTGCCACAATGACACCATCAAAAGGAATTTCCTTTTGATTTTTCAACCGAATCGCTGTCACTTTGCCGTCTTTTTGCAAAATTTTATCTACTTTTGTTTCCAAATGGAGATGCACAC
>JAHHTX010000101.1 GCA_020024255.1 Anaerotignum sp. | reverse complement strand
TTACAGCATATTTTTATTTCACTTTCCATTCATAAAAAGTGTTTCTCCTCTGTTTTTCCCTAATATGATATGAAAAACACTTTAGCAAATAAGTATATTTACCTACATTGGCAATAAAGGTTTTTAATAGAAAAAGTCCTGTTTTGCTTTTGCAAAACAGGACTTTTTTTTGTTCTCATAAAAATTTATTTCCCCAATTCCACAAGACCCTTCTGGTACATATACTGCAAGGACATCAAAATTCCCACTTTTGCATGATACCATGTGAGCCCCCCTTGAAAATACACCGCATAAGGTTCTCTTATGGGGCCATCTGCACTAAGTTCAATGGAAGAACCCTGCACAAAAGCCCCTGCTGCCATAATCACATCACTGTCATAACCAGGCATAGCATAAGGTTCCGGTGTTACATAGCTGTCAACAGGTGCTGCCGCCTGTATGCCCTCACAGAAAGCAATAAGCCGCTCCGGTGTACCCAGTTCCACTGCCTGTATAATATCATGACGGCTTTCCGTACCATTTGGCAAAACAGGGAAACCCAGCTTCTCATAAACATTTGCTGCAAAAATAGCACCCTTTAATGCACCTGCCACTACTGTAGGTGCAAGAAAAAACCCCTGATACAAAGAGCGCATAACATCAAGGCTTGCACCCACTTCCTGTCCCAGACCGGGTGCACTAAGACGATATGCACAGCGGTCTACACAAGCCTGTGTTCCACAAATATAGCCACCTACAGGTGCAAGGCCACCACCGGGGTTTTTAATGAGAGAACCAACAATCATATCTGCACCTAAATCAGAAGGCTCTATAACCTCAACAAACTCTCCATAGCAATTATCCACCATACAAATGACATCGGGCTTGATTGCCTTAACAAAAGCAATAAGTTCGCCAATACGTTTTACAGAAAAAGTTGGACGCATCTGATAGCCTTTGGAACGCTGAATCGTAACAAGTTTTGTTTTGTCGTGAATAGCTTTCCGAATATTTTCGTAGTCAAAAGAACCATCCGGTAACAAATCCACTTGTTTGTAGGTTACACCATATTCTGCAAGGGAGCAGGGGGATTTCCGAATCCCAATGACTTCCTCTAAAGTATCATAGGGCTTTCCTGCGGCAGAAAGCAGCTCGTCTCCTGGCAGTAGATTGGCAGACAATGCCACAGCCAGAGCGTGTGTACCACAAGTAATCTGCGGACGTACCAATGCCGCTTCTGTATGGAAACAATCTGCATAAACCTGTTCCAACACTTCTCTCC
Organism: Anaerotignum sp.; assembly: GCA_020024255.1. GTDB lineage: Bacteria > Bacillota > Clostridia > Lachnospirales > Anaerotignaceae > Anaerotignum. The sequence goes on along the minus strand of JAHHTX010000101.1, from coordinate 3,501 downwards.
CTTGATCGTTATAACCATATCCCGTTGAACCTGAAAAACATTCTGCACTAACACGGTTTTTCTGCATTGCTGCCAGTACCTTTGCCTGATTGTATTCCGCAATTTCATCTATCTTCGTAAATCTTTCGTTCAATCCTGCCAGAATTTCCTGTCCGAATTTTTCTACTTCGGGAGAAATCCCAAGCATACCGTAAATTTGTTCCATATTCTACTCCTTTTTCTCTCTTGTTACATTCTGCAATTCCACTCGCCCACTATGGTCAGCACATAATACCAAATCCGCCTTGACCTTTTCCCCCGTCTGAGGCAAGACTGCGGAAATTTGTGCTATTTTTCCCTCTTTGATGAGTTTTTTCACTGTTTTTTCATCTAAAGAAACTCCATAAGGTTCTGTGCTGTTTTTCCATATGGTAAACTTACAACCTCGTTTCCATTCCGTGCAAAAATATGCCTTACTGTTTTCGTAAATTGCGCCTTTTTGGCACAAAGGACATTTTCCCAATCCCCTGCTGTGACGTTTTCCTTTTCTGACAGGATCAGGCGAAAATACAACTTCTTTCTTTCCCTGTGCCGCATCTGCCACCAAAAACTGCACATACCTGCGAATACTGCTCATGAACCTTTCTTCGGTCATATTTCCCTTAGCAATAGCGGAAAGTCCTTTTTCCCATTTTCCTGTTGTTTGAGGGGAACGCATTTCCTCTGGTACAACAGCAATAAGATTTTGTCCTTTTTCTGTAGGAAGCAGTGTTGTTCCTTTCCGTTGAATATACCCCATCTGCAAAAGACGTTCAATAATAGAGGCTCTTGTAGCAGGTGTACCCAAACCGCTGTCTTTCATCTGCTCCCTGATTGTTTCATCTTCTACCAGCCTTCCTGCATTTTCCATGGCAGAAAGAAGACTGCTTTCTGTGTAGGGAGAAGGCGGTTTTGTTTTCTTTTGCAGTACCTTTGCCCATTTTGTTTGCACCTTATGCCCTTCGGATAAAAGTGGTAATACCTGTTCTTCCCCTAACTTTTTGGACTTTGCCTTTGGCGCAAATACCTTTTCTACTGCCTGCCAGCCTTCTTGCAATATCACTGTTCCCTTGGAGAGAAACCTCTCTCCTTCCACAAATGTATACACCTTTGTGATTTCATACACATAATGGGGATAAAAGACAGCAAGAAACCGTCCTGCAATCAGTCGAAAAACCTTTTTTTCGTCTTCCGTCAACTGGACTGTATGTATCTGTCCGTCCGTAGGAATGATGGCATGATGGTCTGTCACTTTACTACCATCTATGATGCGCTTGGTAAAGGGAATGTTTCCCTGTGATAAAATTTGCTCTGCAAAAGGGGTGAAATCCTCTACTTCCTTCAACTTTTGCAATGTTTTCCGCACTTTTTCCTTCATATCATCACTGAGATAACGACTGTCTGTGCGGGGATAGGTAATCATTTTTCGCTTTTCATAAAGTCCTTGTGCAATATCCAGTGTCTTTTTTGCGGAAAATCCGAATTTCCGATTGCATTCTCTTTGCAATTCAGTCAAATCATATAGAAGGGGCGGTGGCTGTTTTCGTTCCTCTTTGGAAACTTTGGTAACCTCCCCTGCCTTTCCTTGCACACTAGCTGCAATTTTCTCTGCCTCTTCTTTGTTATCCAACTTTGTATTTTCTTTTTTATCTATCCAAAATCCCTTAAAGCCGCCAAAGTCCGCCTGCACTTCAAAGTAATCTTGTGGTTTGAAGGCATCAATTTCCTTTTGTTTTTCCACAATAAGAGCGAGGGTTGGCGTTTGCACACGCCCAATACTCAGTAAGGTGTTATACTGTAAGGTATAAGCACGGGAAGCATTCATCCCCACAAGCCAATCCGCCTCAGAGCGGCATTTTGCGGAGCGATACAAGAGATCATATTCTCTGCCGTCCTTCAAATGGGCAAAGCCATCTCGAATAGCTGTTTCCGTCATACTGGAAATCCAAAGGCGACGAAAGGGTTTCCTGCATTTTGTCATTTCGTAAATATACCGAAAAATCAACTCACCTTCCCGTCCGCTGTCTGTTGCACAGATAATCTCATCAATTTTTCTGCTGTGCATCAAATTATACAGCACCTTCAACTGTTTTCTTGTTTTGGTAATGGCAGTCAATTCCATTTTTTCCGGAAGAATCGGTAAAGCTTCAAAACTCCATTTTTTATAAGCCGGGCTATAATGCTCTGGCTCTGCAAGTGTCACCAAATGTCCCAGTGCCCAAGAAATCACATACTCTTCGTTTTCCAAAAAGCCATCATTTTTTCCTGTTACACCAAGCACATGAGCAATATCTCTTGCCACAGACGGCTTTTCTGCAATCACCAAAGTCTTTCCCAAATCCGTTCCTCCTTTCTTTTTTCAGTATACAAGACATTGTTTTAGTATAGCACTGTTCTATATAGCTTTACAAGGAAGAAATATAAATCTAAACAGAATTCGTCAGAAAGAAACCATAAAAAAACCAGACAGAAGCTCAATAAGACGCAAAAGCCATCAGAGAAACCAGATGTTATCATCAAAAGCTTTACGAGTCTTTTGCAGTTGAGGGGATTTCAGATAAGCATTTTAAGCCTGTTGGCAGAATATGAAACAGAAACAAAAGAAAATAAATATCAATATTTTTGTCGACAGGCGGTTTACAGAAATGCAGACCGCCTATTTTTTATGTCCAAAACAGAGGAAGGTATTTTGTGATGGAGAAGGAAAAAGCACCGGCGAGGGATTCGGTCAACGAGCGAAATGCCCACTCATTTGGGGTACAAATCAACTAACCCACAAAAATTTATTTTCTCATCCTTGTATTATTTGAACAAGCGAACTACAATATATCTATTGGAAATGCGATATGGACTATCATAGAATGACCAAAAACCAGCAGACAGGAGATATAAAGGAAATCGAGTTGAGGACGGTGATAAAGAATGAAACAAATACTTTTGGTTGAAGATGACCTCAGTCTGATCAACGGACTTTCCTTTGCACTGAAAAAACAGGGTTACAGCGTGGAGGTTGCCCGCACAAGCACAGAAGCACGGCAGCTATGGTGCAAGGAAAATTACGATTTGGTTGTGTTGGATGTATCCTTGCCAGATGGGTCAGGATTTGATTTGTGTCAGAAAATCCGACAGACTTCAAATGTGCCGATCATCTTTTTAACAGCGGCAGATGAAGAAACAGACGTTATCATGGGACTGGATATTGGCGGCGATGATTATATTACTAAGCCCTTCAAGTTATCCATATTTCTCTCCAGAGTAAATGCCCTGCTGCGCAGGAGCGAGAATTTCCAGAAAGAGAATACAGGGATTGTATCTGGCGATATTCGGGTTGACCTGCTAAAAAGAGAAGTTTATAAGGGTAGCTCTCTCTTGGAGCTGACAGCCAGTGAATATAAGCTGCTGTGTCTGTTTTTGGACAATCCCAATATGGTACTGTCTGGTGAGCAGATTTTAGCACAGCTTTGGGATCGGGACGAAAACTAC
>JAHHTX010000100.1 GCA_020024255.1 Anaerotignum sp. | reverse complement strand
TTAAATTCCTGTACTGTTCAAAATCTCCTTTATATTTTCCATCTGCGTCGATGCACTTGCATCAATAATCTCATTGGGCAGCTCAATAATGCAGGTACCGGGTTTTTCATTTTCCATCACCACGACTTTGATATGCTCCGAAAGTCTGCTGAGGGACTGCACCAAATCCCTGTCCCCCCGCAGCATAATATCTGCATCGGACTTGGAAATGTATATTTTTGCCCACTCTCTTGTTTTCAACTTTTCCGTTGCGGAAAGTATCATTTTTTCAATAACCCCTCCACTGGATTTCAGGCTGACATGAACCACCTTTTCCCCAATGGCAATGGCAATATTCCGCAAATCCTGTTTATATTTTTGCAGGATTTTCTCCTTTTCTTCCGTCACCTGCTCCACAACATCTCGAATCTCTTCCAGATATTGTCTGCTTTGGGTTTCCACAACTTCTTTGACATCTGCCACACTTTTGGCATAGCCTTCATCATAACCTTCCTTGAAACCTTGATCCTGTGCGTGCTGTTTCAACACATCTGCTTTCTTTTCGGCTTCTTCCAAAATTGCCTGTGCTTCAGCTTCTGCCTTTTCCACAATTTCCTTTGCCAAGGCTTCCGCTTTTTCTCTTGCTTCTTTCAACGCTTTTGCATCTTCGGGGGCAAAAAAATTTCCTTCTTCTGCCTTTTGCTGTGTTTCTTTTGTTTCTTGTTCCTTTGTTTCCTGTGGTTCTGTTTTGCTTTGGGTGACTTCCTTCTCCGAAAAGTCCTGTATTACATCATAAATAGAGCCAATCTGCACAGACAGTGTTTCATCTGTCTGTGCTGCTGCTCTCTCTTCTTTTTGTTTCAGATAGTCCTCGAAGGTATAATTCTCGATGGAGCTTCCATTCTTGTTTTGATGATAAAATTTCAGGAGATTAGGCAATAATATCATCCCTTCCGCCCTTCATAATCACAACTTCGCCTTTATCCTCCAAGGTACGAATAATATTGACAATACGCTGCTGTGCTTCTTCTACGTCTTTCAGTCTTACATTGGCTGTAATCTCCAAATCGGAACGGATGTTTTCCGCCATACGGGAGGATACATTGGCAAAAATAAGGTTTGCCACTTCTTCCGTAGAACCTTTGAGGGCAAGTACAATATCCCTCTGGTCACAATCACGCAGGAACCGCTGAATAGAACGGGCATCCATTGTGGTAATATCCTCGAAAACAAACATCTTCTTTCTGATTTCTGTGGACAGTTCTTCGTCCTCCTGATTGAGTCTGTCGAAAATACTCTTTTCGCTGCTGCGGTCCATATTGTTCATTACTTCTGCAATGTAGTCTACGCCGCCCACAGTGGTAAAGTCTGTGGTAAGAATAGAGGAGAATTTCTTCTGCACCTGTGCCTCTACAATTTTAATTATGGAGGGAGATGCACTGTCCATTTTGGCTATACATTTTACTACCCTCATTTTCTTCTCCTCCGGCAAGGATACAATGACATCTGCCGCCTGTTTCGGAGGGGCATAGGACAGCACCAATGCAATGGTTTGTGCACGTTCATGCTGCAAAAGAGAATACAGGTTTTTGCTGTTTGTTTTGCTGAGAAAAGCAAAGGGCATGGTCTTCAAAGACTTGGACACTCTCTCCAAAAGTTCTGCTGCTGTTTCCGGATCAAAAGCCTTTTCCAGAACGCTTCTGGCATAATCAATGCCCCCATCTGTTACCACTTTCTGGGTCAAACATTCTTTATAAAACTCGTCCAATACATCTTCCGTATCTTCCGGCTCTATATGCCCCAGCTTGGCGATTTGAATGGTCAATTCCTCCAAATCGTCCTGACTGAGATACTGATATATTTTTGATGCCTTGTCTACACCCATGGAAACAACAACTGCTGCCGCCTTCTGCTCCGGCAACAATTTCGTTTTACCTGCCATTGCCATCTCCACCTCCTCTTAACCACTTCTTCAGCATCTGTGCGGAAATTTCAGGGTTATCGTCACTGAATTCCCGAATCTTGCCTTTCAGTTCCAGACCTCTTTCATTCCGCAAATTCAAAAGGTCAATACTGAGATCCGATTCTTGCTGTCTGCTTGCCATAGCCTCTGCCAAAGTCTGCATTCTGTCATCTCGTTCTTTGGCTTTTGCTCTTTCGGCTGCTTCCTGTGCTGCCAATTCCGCTGCCAGTTGTTTCTTCTTCTTTCGTTTTCTTAAAAGCAAAATCACCACAAGGGCTATAATTGCCAACAGCAATGTTCCTGCAATGGCAGAAATCAAAATAATCTGTTGTTTTGTCAGACCGGTGCCTTTTGGCTGGTCTTCCTGTGTATCCTGTGTACTGTTAAAGAAAGGTGCATTGACAATTTCGATTTTGCTGTCCTGGTCTGCCTCACTGATGCCCGCAGCTTTTGCCACTAAAGATACCAGCTGATTTCTTCTGACACCACCGAGATTTTTTCCATCAATGATAACCGCAACGGATAAATCCGTAATATCCCCTGCCTTCACTTCTGTCTGTTCCTTCAGTTGGTCTACCAGATAGGCAATATCCCCTGTAGAACCAATAAAATCCTCTGTGCCATCACTGTTGATTCTGGTGTATACAGGTATGTCCGCATTGGTTTCCGTGCCCGGTACGCCACCTTCTTCTCTGCCATTACGGTTAATTTCCCAGCCGGCATTTTCCGCTGAAATGACACCGGTGTTGCGTTCCCTGTCCTCAGGAGAGTAGTTCACAAGCTCACGCAGTTTCTTGTCCACATCTACCGTACTCTTTACCGATACCTGAAAATGTCCATCGCCATAAACAGGACGCAGCACATCTTCGATTTTCTTTTGGATTCTGCTTTCCACTTGATGTTCCAATTCCATTTTCAGTTTTGATGCCAGAGATTGTGATTCGTCCTCATCTTCCATAGACATATCCTGTCCATTGCAAATCACGGCAACATTGCCGAAATCCACACCGGGGATACTTCTGGAAATCAGACGCTGAATGGCTTTTACTGCCTTTCTTTCCAAAGGCTCTCCGTCTTTTGTGGTTACAGATGCTGTGGCTGTAGCTTCTGTTTGATTTTTGTCGTCCAAAACATACCGTTTGTCTTTGCCGAGGGCAATATTTACTTTTGCATCTTGTATATTGGGGAACTGTCTGATGGTTGCACCGATTCTTTCCTGCAAATCCAAGAGCTTGTAGTGTTCTTTTTCCGACTCTGTGGAAGTCATGCTGACATTGTCCGTAAAAAGACTGTATGTAAATCCGCTGTCCGGATACCCTTCATAAACAAGCTGTGCCCGCAGTTGTTCCACCTGTTCCTCCGGTACAAAAATCGAGCCGTCTTCATTATATTTATAGGCAATGCCGTCCTCTTGCAGCTTGCCCATGATTTGAGATGCTTCTTCTTGGGTCAAACCGTTGAACAGTTCTCCGTAGGGTTTATGATTCAGCCATACTGCAAGTCCCACTGAAACAGCAAGTACCAAAATAATGCCTGCAATAATCAGTTTTTTTGCTTTTGCACTCAATGCCCCTATTTTTTCTTTTACCGTCTGCCATAGATTTTGTAATCGCTCTTTCACTTTTTGTTCCTCTTATGATTAAATGTTCATACGCATCAACTCGTTATATGCATCCAGTGCCTTGTTTCGCAGACCTACTAACAAGTCAATAGATGCCTGTGCTTTTGATGATGCAATTGTAACAGTATGAGGATCATCAAGTTGCCCTGTTGCCAAAAGATACTTAGCTTTTGCCAAATCTTGCTCATTTGTTCTGGCTTCTTCTATTGCAGTTGCAAAAATATCTTTAAACGCATTCGTTTTCTGGGGTGCCTCCGGTTTCCCAAAGAAACTCTCCGCACCTTTCGTCACGCCGCCTATTCCCTGCATTGGATCAATAAACATAAAATATCCTCCCCTTATTTATTACTTGCCAATTTCCAGTGCTTTTGCTGCCATACTTTTAAAAACATTAAATGCTGTTAAGGAAGCTTCATAAGCTCTGCTTGCAGACATTGCATCTATTGTTTCCTTCAGAATGTCCACATTGGGCATATTTACATATCCTTCTTGATCTGCATCTGGATGTGTAGGGTCATACACCCGACGAAAAGGTCTTTCATCTTCTACAATCTCCGTTACTTTTACACCACCCACTGCATCTTGTTGGCGAAGTTTTTCTTCTGATAAATATTTGCTAAAGTTCTTTCTTTCCTGTTGCGGTTCCAAAACCACCATTTTTCTACGGTATGCCTCGCCATTTTCTGTTCTTGTCGTGTTGGCATTTGTAATATTTTCAGAAACAATGTCCATACGCATCCACTGAGCAGTCATACCGGAGGCACACACATCCATACCTTTTAAAAATGACATTTCCATCCTCCTATGCACTTTGTTTTACTTCATTTTTAAAAAATCAAGTTCCCTTAATTGCTGTACGCAGCCTGATAAAGTCATCACCAATGGCTCTTACGGCATACTGATACTGAATACCGCTTTTTGCCATTTCTGCGTGTTCCGCAACAATGTCAACATTGTTGCCGTCCAAACGCTTTGCTTCATTTTCTGTAAAACGCAGTGTGGGTGTTACATCTTCAATCGCCTCACGGATACTGCCCGCATCTTTTTTCTTTAATTTGTCAATACGGTTTCGCATCTCATCTTCAAAGGTCAAATAACTTCCTTTGAATCCGGGTGTCTCGATGTTTGTAATATTGTTTGATGAAACCTCCTGCTTATCCCATAGATAATTGATCAGTTTTTCTGTCATCAACATTGAGTTGCTTGTCCACAAACTCATCTTGCTGCACCTCCCTCAGTAATTAACAATTCACTGTATAATCGCC
>JAHHTX010000099.1 GCA_020024255.1 Anaerotignum sp. | reverse complement strand
TTCCGTCTGGGTTCTCCCTTCAAAAAAACGAAGAGAAACGATTTTCCGTTCCCGTTCTGAAAGATGGTTCATGGCTTCCTGCAAAGACAAATTATCTACCCATATTTTATCACCGTTTTTATCGTCACTGACTTGATCCATAACATATAGCGTATCACCACCATCATGGTATACTGGCTCAAAAAGAGAAACCGGGTCTTGTATGGCGTCCAGTGCCAACACGACGTTTTCCTTAGGCATATCCAATTCCTTTGCAATTTCTTCCACAGTAGGCTCTTTGGAATTTTCCCCTGTAAGCCGCTCCCTCGCCTGCAATGCCTTATACGCCGTATCCCGCAAAGAACGTGAAACACGAATACTGTTATTATCCCTGAGATACCTTCTCACTTCTCCGCTAATCATTGGGCAAAGATAACTGGAAGGCATTACATCCATATCCGGATTGAAATTTTCGATTGCCTTCAAAAGTCCCACAACGCCCACTTGAAACAAGTCGTCCATATCCTCATTGCGGTTTTCAAAACGTTTAATAACACTTAAAACAAGACGTAGATTGCCCTCTATGAGTTTCTCTCTTGCCGATTTATCTCCGTTATGGTATTGGCGAAACAGCTCCTTTGCATCCATTGCGCTGAGTACCGGCAGATTTGCCGTATTCACACCGCTGATTTCTACTTTTCTATAATATCCCATTTTCCAACACCCCGTTCTTTTCTTTGCCATACCCTTTTTTGGTGCATAAAGGATATATCTAAAAGTTTCCCACAGGAATGTAAAATATACGTCACAAAGACCACCATATTTTGACAGCAAATAAATCGTATAGTAAAGAAAAAAAGGGATATACTTTTTTGAAAAAGGAGGGATTCTATGCGTCACATTACCCAATCAGAAGCCATAAGCCAAATGCAGGAAGCACGCAACAGCACCCACCGCATTGATCGCATAGTCTGCGGGCACACACAACAGTATTTAGACAGCGGCTTTGGAAAAACCATCAACCATGATTTTGAAATGCTTTACGCTCTGGATAACTGATTTTTCATCTCTCATAAAAATAAGGAGTTTTACAGGCAAATTCCCGAAAGCTCCTTATTTCCTTACATCAGTTTACTGATTTCCTTTTTCAGTCTGCCCATAATTTTCTTTTCCAGTCTGGAAATATAGGATTGGGAAATGCCCAAAAGGTCAGCCACTTCCTTCTGGGTTTTTTCTGTGGTTTCCGGTAAAATTCCAAAACGCATTTCCACAATTTGTCTTTCTCTGCCAGACAATTTCTCCAAAGCCGTATGGAGCAGTTCATGGTTCACTTCTTCTTCAATGCTTTTGTATATAGTATCTCCATCTGTTCCCAATATATCCGAAAGCAAAAGTTCATTACCTTCCCAATCTGTGTTCAAGGGTTCATCAATAGACACTTCCGCCTTTGTTTTGCTGTTTCTTCTCAGATACATCAGAATTTCATTTTCAATACATCGTGATGCATAAGTTGCCAATTTAATTTTCTTATCCACTTTAAAGGTGTTAATGGCTTTTATGAGTCCAATCGTACCAATAGAAATCAAATCCTCCACATTGATTCCCGTATTTTCAAATTTTCTTGCGATATATACCACAAGACGCAGATTTCGTTCTATCAAAATGGATTTTGTCTGTACATCATCTTCCCCACCAAGCTGTGCCAAAAGCACCGCTTCTTCCTCCGGTTTCAACGGTGGTGGAAATACATCGTTTCCTGCAATATAAAATACGCCATCTTTCCTTCGCCATTTTCGATATTGCGATGCCATGCGATACTTCCAAATAAATAATACATACTTCCAATTTTTCATCCTTCTTCCTCCTCCAATAAAGCAGGGGGAACCAATGCGGTATACCCTCCTGCAAATGTACCAAAATAAAGTCCAATCCATATTTCTTCATATGTCCGTTTCTTTTTGTCGGCATAAAGTTCCAGACTGTCAGCCTGAAACAATAAGATTTTTCCCTGTTCCACCCCCAAAGCCGAAAAATTCGTTTCCGAAAACCCCTCTGTTTCCATTTCTTCTTTAGAAAAAACCGATGTTTGCAGCAGCTTCATGATGCAGTCTTTTCCAAACAGAGAAAGGCAGGCGGAAAATTCCACCACCACAATACCCCTTCCGTTTTTTTCCAGACCGTTTCCCGTATCCAATAAGCCCCTAAATTCGCATCGTTTTCCTTTTCTCGTGATTGCTCCGTTGCAAAAACGATTTCTGTAGCGGATATGTTCCTCCAACCATCTGCCTGCAAAATGTAACAGCACATAAAAAACACAACCTGCCCACCAGACAAACTGCCAAGGAGTCATGCCCTTCTGTAAGATAATGCCTTCGCCAAACAAGCACTGTAATTCCGTAAATGATGCCAGTGCAGACATAGCTCCGCCTGCAAGAAATGAGCAAAACCACACGGCTGCCAGTAAAGAAAAAAAACGTTTTCCTGTTTTTGGCAGATAGGCAACGAAAATGCCTGCCCCCTGCAAAAACAAAGAACAAATGAGGCTTTTTTGCAGAGAGTATGTGAAAGACAAAAGCATACATTCCAAAAATGCCGAGAAAAATCCACCAAGAAACCCACGCCACAGTTTCGGTGGTGGTGATACCAAGCGTCCTGCCGTCAAAAGCACCAGACTGTTCATGATACCATCGAAAAGAAAAACAACATCTATGTATATTGAAGCCTCCACTTGATCCCCCCTCTGACCCCATTATAGGCAGACAGGAAGAAAAAACTTGTCACAATGGCTGAATCCCCCAAAAAAACAAAAAAGGATATTTTTATGCACCTGCATACTATATGCCCGCATAAAAATATCCATCTATATCCATTTTATTCTCTTATTTTTTCTATTCCTTTTCCAACTGCACTTCGTCTTTTGGCACAATGCCGTGCGCCAGAAGAAATTTCTTCCATTCTTCGTAGCACGCCGCCTTTAAATGCACATTATCAAAGGTATTTTCCGGAGCAAGATTTCCCTTGCCATCTGAATACACTGTATTGACATCAATATAGAAAATATGCTTCTTGTCCTCCAGCTTTGCAATATCCAGATTACGCAGCATGATATTGGGATTGTTGATATATTCATCGCTGTCCGACCGTTCCTGCGTCACATAAAGAATGCCCTGAACAAAAATAATCGCATCTGGCTGCAATGCCTGTATTTTTTGCACTGCCTCTTGATATGCCGCAAAAAAACGTTCTCTTGTTCCCGTTCCCAGTTCGTTGATACCAACCATAAGATATATTTTTCCGTATTGCTTCTCCCGAAGTCCCTGCTCCAATGTCCCCATACTACCGTTCTGTAATTTGACAATGGGTTTTTCAAACAGGGTATAGACAGAAAGACCTACCTCTGCCGCATAGGAAGCATTGTCAATGCCCGCATATTCTGACATTCCCACCGTGCGGGAATCTCCAATAAACAAAGCATCATCAAAATAGGACATATCAACCTGCTGAAACTCCAGTTCTGCTTCTTTCTTCCGCTGCTTTTGTTTTTTTATGTTGACAAAGGCTTGTAGTTCCCTTTCCTGATTTGCCGCACCCTTTGCAAAGTCCCGCAAATAAAGGCAGCTATATACAACGCCTGGCTGTACCGTATTTGATGTCATATCCACCAAATTTTCGTGATGCACATACTGTCCAAAACCTTCAACCGCCACAATACTGCAAAAAAGTATCAAAAGAAGCGGATGCTTCTTATTTTTCATTTCCTCACCTCAAAAACTGAAATACATAAAGGGATTTTGTATACCTATGGAAAGATAGTAGCACGCTGCCCAGAATACAACAGCCAAAATCACTGCCACACACCACTTATGGGCATATTTTGTTAACCATTTTTCGGGTGACACAAAGGCAAATAGCAGCCCTGCCACCAAAAACGGCAGATACATTTTGCCGTATTTCAAATAGTCTCCTGTAGCTACATTGATTCCTGTATCTCCCAAAAGAGGTGCAAACAAACGCAGGAAATACCATTTGATATCTGAGAAGTTTTCCAATGCAAAAAACACCCATGACATGGGAATGAGAAACCAAAGATAAATGTGTCCCCAAAAGCCGTTTAAATATTTCTTCAAAAACAGCTTTTCCAGTGCTATCCAGAAGAACAAAAACATACCCCATAAAAGGAAATTCCATCCAAAACCATGCCAAAGTGCCGTTAAAATCCAAACAACAAATAAATTGCCAATGGTTTTTGCCATTCCTTGTCGGCTGCCGCCCATAGGTACATAGATATAATCCCGAAACCAATTTCCCAGTGTCATATGCCATCTTCTGTAAAATTCCGATATGGATTTCGCACGGTAAGGCAAATTAAAGTTTTCAGGCAAAGAAATACCCATCATCTGCCCGATGCCTATGGCCATTAGCGTATAACCATGGAAATCAAAGTACAGCTGCAAACTGAATCCCAAAATTCCCATCCACGCAAGAGGCGTAGAAATGCTAGGAATCCCAATAGTCTGCACATCTCGCCAGAGTCCTGCAAGACTGTTTGCAATCAAAACTTTATACCCAAGACCGAGAATAAAGGTGCTGATGCCCTTTTCCAATCGTTCCAAAATTACTTTTTTCCGATTTATGGGATAAGCAGGATCATATCGCAATGGCAGTTCCTGCATTCTCGCAATTGGTCCGGACAAAAGCTTCGGAAACAAAAGTACATAAGAAAGAATATTGGCAGGTGCATATTTTCTTTTTGGATTTCTATATGTATCAATTAACAGCGATATAATGGTAAAAATCAAAAAACTGATACCTGGCATAAGCTTTCCCGATACTTTGGAATAGACCAGAATCCCTGTGAAAAGCACAATGCTCCCAATAAGTGCCGCTTTTCCCTTGCTTCTGACCACCTCGTGTGCCAATACCGCCCCCACAGCCAAACCCAAAAGTGGAATGAGCCATGCGCCAAAGGAAACACCATAAAAAATCAAAGAGCCTATGACAATCCACATTTTACGCATAGCATCGGAAGTCTGCAAATAATAAATCACCAAAAAACATGGCAAGAACCATAACATAAACGGAATACTTCCGAAATCCATTTTTCTTTCCACCTCCCCATCATAACACAATATATGATG
>JAHHTX010000098.1 GCA_020024255.1 Anaerotignum sp. | reverse complement strand
ATATTAAACAAGTTGATTCTATCAACAAAAATTCCTAAAGTCAAGATAAATTTTTTCTATTTTCGACATATGTCTGCAATAAAAATGTATAGTTTTTCATTTATTGCTTTTTCTGCAATACAAATTTTGCTTAAAAACGGACATCTCCAGCCTTTATCCACCTCGTCTAAGTATGTATGGGCATTAACCCGAGCGTTGACCCCAACCCAGTTTCGTACTGTTGATTGTAAGTATCCCTTTTTTCCTTCCGGATTGATTTCAAGAATAATATAGACAGTCAATCTACGAATTTCAACACCATCACAAACAGGTCATGTTAATCACCTGAAACCATCGTTGTCTGTGCCTTTAGATTTTTCATATTTGAAATATTCATCTATCTCTACTACCCTCATTTTTCTGATTATCCCACCAAAAAGCTCTTCCAGAACCACCTGTATATCCATGAATTACAACAATAAAGCGTATAAAAAACAAAGCTAAAGGGCTTGCCGCCTGCAATTCAACGACAACAAGCCCTTCGGCTTCTTAAGCAATTCTAATTAAACATATTGTCTGACTTTTGGGGTTCATTTCATTAGCTTTCTTGTTTTGTTTATTATTATGCTTCTTTTCCCCAAATTCCTTTTTCTTCAGATAGATCCCGCAGACTCAACATATGTTTTTCTACCATAAAAGCAGGATGATAAGAGCGTTTTGCTTTTCTCAGACCTTCGTGACCCATATCCTCTTCTCGATTGATGTAGGAAACATCACTGCATTCTCGTAAAACATACTGCTGGTTAATCATTGGATAAAGACCGTCAATATCCGTTCTTGCCTTTTCAATATGCACAAGCTGCATATCCTTTTGCAGCCGCTCTCCGATTGTAAATGCACCAAGCTGCCCATCAATATAAATTGTACCACCTGTCAGCCCCAATGACTCCATATTCTCCAATGCCAACCTGACGGAATTCTTTTCGTCCATCAACTCTGTTGTATTTTCCCTTTCAGAAATCCAAAAGTCATACAGTGCCAAACAATCTGGTACTGTAGATGCATCTAATTTTCGATATTCATAATCCGGATAATTTGACAGGAATTTATTGATATGATTTCTTTTTCCGTGAAGTTTCTTCCCCTGCAATGTTGCAAGACGATCCCGTTCGTAAACATAATCCCAAGCAATGTCTGTTGGCACAGAAAATAGTTCCGGGCATGCCGTAAGCATTTTATCCCGAAACGGTGTCCATACAGAACGGAAAGTAGGCTCTGTGCCAATCTTCTGCATATATGCAATACCTTCATATATCGCCTGTCGATAATCGACCACTACATTTTTCTTTGGAATGGGTGCCCATAAAAATGTGGGTACACCGACAAAATCTAATTTGATGTACAGCACATTTCTTTTTTCTGCATATTCCATCTTTCCTTCTGTTCCCCAAATATAGAGATTTGCAAAGGACAAATCGGAACAGCCCAATTCCCAAGGCTTTGTGTAGCTTTCTATCTTTTCCTTATCCTGCAATGTAAAAGGCCGAAAGGAAAGTCCCCCTTCGCATTTTGCTGCCGCCTTTTCTCTTTCCAAACACTCTGTCATCGGCATATCTACAAGCCTCCATTTTCTCAATACTCATCTATGATATAACAGTCAATTTTGGGAAGTTTTTCCCCAATCTCCCGAAAACCTTTTTCATCATATATATCAGCATATTCCCGTTGTTCTTCTAATGTTCTGTATCCTACCAAAACAGGAAGAAACTTCCCTGCTGTGATAGAAAAAGCAGGCTGTTTGTCCACTTTCTTGCCATCTAACAAGAAACAGCCATTATTTTCTTTTACAACATGGTCTGTCAACTGAAATGCCGCTTCGCTTTCCAAACCAAGACTTTCCAAAAGCAGGGATATCGAACAAAGTCCCATAACACCCTTCGGAAGTACTCTTTTTTCCCCAAACGGCAATTCAAGCGGGGTATTGGGCGGCAATTTTATAGATAAAGATTTGCCTTCTCCATAAGCAAGCATACCAAAGATTACATGGGCTAATGCTTTATCTTCCCCCACTGCTTCCAAACAAATCAACTCTGTTTCCGTACAATAAAAACAAGCATAGGCTTCTATGCTGTCTATTCCGTAAGCCAAACACAGTCCACCGTCTGCTCCATAATCGTCCATTTTCAACATAAAATCCTGCTCTGTTCTGTCTAAGATACCGCTGTAACAAGACATGTTTTTCACATAACAAGGATAGGCTTTTTTTCGTTCTTCCCCTTCCAAAAAGAAAACATCTTCTCTTTTTTCATAAAAAGGAATTTCCTTTGCTGTCAAATAGCAGGCATCTGCCACTGTTTCATGTCCAAAGGAAAAATAACTTTCCAATACAGCAGGCGTATGCACCGCCACTGCAAAACCTTTTTTTTGCAGCATTTCCATAGAATAGGAAAAAATTTTTCCCATATAGCCTTTTTTTCTGTGATTTGGATGGGTAGAAACGCCGCAAAGCATAACTCCCTTTACCGCCTTTTTACGAATCAAAATATCATAAGGAAATGCCTGCATACAGCTTCGGATTTCCCCTTCCTGTTCCAGACAAACAGAATAAGCGGGACAAAAACGGTTTTCAAAAAACCAATCACAAAATGTATCGCTATCGCCAAAGCATATCTGCCATAATTTCCGAAAATCCAATTTATCCTTTTGTTCTGCTATACGCACCTGCTCCATTTTTCCGCCTCTTTTCGATTATTTTCCTATTTTCTTTTTCAGTATTGTATCTCAAATCAAAAGAAAAGTCAAATAAGAATAATTCTTATTTATTCTTCCAAATGTTTTTTCCCCACGCATTTTTTCCAGAATATCTCCCCATTTTATCCAAGGTATCAGTCAATTTTTACAGTTTTTTCAAAAACATTTTCTTTTTTCCAAAAAATTTTTATGATTCTTCCGCAAACGTCTGCTTTATTTTAGTATCTCTGCTTTCTCATTTTGCCATACATCTAAAAAAGAGATACCTTCTTCCCAAATTTTTTTAAAGGCGGAAGGCAAAGCATAGGCTTCCTGCATCTTTTCCGGCTCTATCCAGATAAAAGGGGTATCTTCCCTTTCCTCTGCCAAAACAAAATAACAGGTCATTCGCCACTCCACATGGGTAAAAATATGCTTTTGCTCCTGCATGGGTGTCACACTGCCTTTTTTGATGCCCCATTCCTGCAACATCACTGCAAAGCTTTCTTCCTGCCGTCCATTGGGCAGTTCCCACAAATTAGCCAACAATCCTTTTTTCGGGCGTTTTCTCAGTGCAATCCGCTTTCCATCTGTCAAAAAGAATACATTTAAATGCACTATAGTGCGTGGTTTTTTCTGTCCTTTTACAGGGAACTGTGCGATTTTCCCTTTTCTATAGGCACGGCACATCGGCAGCATAGGGCAAAGGAAACATTTCGGTTCGCCTTTTGGCAGACAGATGGTTGCACCAAGTTCCATCAATGCCTGATTGACCGTGCCTGCATTTTCCTTTGTCAAGGCTTCAGAAATTTCTTTTTCCCAGTCTTTTTTCACTGCAGGCAGGAGAATATCCCTGTCATCTGCAAATATTCTGGACATAACACGCAGAACATTTCCGTCCACTGCTGCAAATGGCAAAGAAAAAGCAATAGATGCCACTGCTCCTGCCGTATAACTGCCAATTCCTTTTAAAGAAAGAAGGCTTTTGTAATCTGCCGGCAAACTGCCGCCATATTCTGCCATTACCTGTTTTGCTGCTGCCTGCATATTCCGCACCCTACTATAATAGCCCAAGCCTTCCCAGAGTTTCAAAAGGAGTTCTTCTTCCGCTTCTGCCAAATCCCGTATTGTGGGAAGTGTCTGCAAAAAACGGGCATAATATGGCTTTACAGCCTCTACCCTTGTTTGTTGCAGCATAATCTCTGATACCCATACTGCATAAGGGTCTTTTGTTCTTCTCCAAGGCAAATCCCGTTTTTCTCTTTCATACCAAAGACAAAGAGGAAGCCACAAATTTTTTATTTCTATTTCCATAAAAACCTCGCAAATTGACAAAAACAAAGTCTGCTTTGTCTTTTATTTTTTATGTATCACCGTATATGTTTTCTTTTTCTTATGCTTTTTTAAAAATGCCCGAAAACGGTTTCTTTTGTCCATACGAAGGACTTTACGAACATAAGCAAAAGTTTCTTCTTCCCCTTTTTGCGCCAACATT
Source organism: Anaerotignum sp. (assembly GCA_020024255.1). Lineage (GTDB taxonomy): Bacteria > Bacillota > Clostridia > Lachnospirales > Anaerotignaceae > Anaerotignum. The sequence continues at coordinate 1,240 of JAHHTX010000098.1, read as the reverse complement.
TTCAAAAGATGTTCCAAAAGACGAAAAGATTCTTCATGCATAATATGAAACTGACGGCTCTTTTCGTGATACAGCCATGGACTTGCATCGGTATAGGCATCTTTTTGGTAGGTGCGACAAGCCGCAATACGGTCCATAAACATTTCCACCACATACCGCACTGGCATTTTTATCCCACCCAATATCTGTCCTGGTTGAAGACTGTAGTCAATCCAGTACTCAAAATGATGTTTGTTTCTGCCTTTGTGGTGCAGCCAAGATGCAGAATATCCTTTGTCTTCCCGTTCTGCATTATTGGGACTGCGGTCACCTTGAAAATACTTTGCCCCCACCAAAAATTCCGTTGGGGAATATTTGGAAAGGTCGTGAAGCAATCCCTGTCTATACAGTCCCACCCGAAAACAGTACTGTCTTACCAGCTTTCTGTGGTGGGTAATGGTTGCAAAATGTTCTCTGACTTTCACCTGTCATCTCTCCTTTTCTCCTGTTTAACAGGAAAAGACACCCTTTTCAGGATGCCTTTTTCTGTTTTCTTATTTTACTAGCTTAGAAATGACTTTGAAGTGGGGTGATTTTGCACCGCCTGTCAGTTCAAACAATGCCGCTTCACAAGTTGTCATGTATGCGCCTTCTTTTTCCATACGCTTGATTCCCATTTCCTTATCATAGAGTTTTCTGGAACCAATACAATCTGCAACAACGAATACATTCATTCCTGCTTCCATCAAATCCAGAACAGTCTGCATAACACAGATATGTGCTTCTGCACCGCAAACAAGAATATTTTTCTTTCCGCTGTTTTTTATCCATGCTGCAATTTCCTCACAGTCACAGCAGCTGAAAGCTGTTTTGTCTATATAGGAAAAATCTTCTACTTCGTTGGAAAGAACAGGTAATGTTTCGCCCAAGCCCTTTGTGTACTGCTGAGAAAAAGCCATAGGCACACCAAATTCCTGAAGACCCTTTGCCAAAATAACGGTTTTATTCATAATGGCATCTGCATCATGAATGGCAGGCATCAGTTTCTCCTGAAAGTCAATAAACAACGCTGCGGTTTCCTCTGCACGCAATTTCATAAATAAACGTCCTCCTCTTTTTCGATAAATATACGTTTATTTTACCTTAAAATTTTGTGCTTGTCTATGTCAAACATATTTTCTCATGCGTTTTAATGCATTTTTTTCCAATCGGGACACCTGTGCCTGACTAATACCAAATTCTCTGCTGACTACCCTCCGGT
>JAHHTX010000097.1 GCA_020024255.1 Anaerotignum sp. | reverse complement strand
TCATAGGATATGCCTGTTTTTTATGTTTTTATATAAGATAATTTCTTTTGTTTTTAAAGAATATCAATGTATTCACCAGACAATGCTTTGTTCATACTTCTGACTGCACAGAACTTGCCGCACATAGAACAGGTATCGTCATGTTCCGGAGAACGGTCAGCACGAATGGCTTTTGCCGTTTCAGGATCCATTGCACATTCCCACTGTTTTTCCCAATCCAATGCACGTCTTGCATCTGCCATTTTATCATCTATTTCTCTTGCACCACGAACACCCTTTGCAATATCTGCTGCGTGTGCCGCAATCTTCGATGCAATAATACCCTGTTTTACATCTTCTACATTAGGCAATGCCAAATGCTCTGCCGGTGTCACATAACAGAGAAAAGCTGCACCCGATGCTGCCGCAATCGCACCACCAATGGCTGCGGTAATATGGTCGTATCCCGGAGCAATGTCTGTTACAATAGGCCCTAATACATAGAAGGGTGCCCCATTACAAATAGTCTGCTGTACCTTCATATTGGCTGCAATCTGGTCAATAGGCACATGGCCCGGTCCTTCCACCATAACCTGTACATCTTTTGCCCATGCACGTTTTGTCAGTTCGCCAAGACGCACCAGTTCTTCAATCTGGCATACGTCTGTAGCATCTGCAAGACAGCCGGGACGGCAAGCATCGCCAAGAGAAATGGTTACATCATATTCTCTGCAAATATCCAATATTTCATCATAATATTCATAAAATGGATTCTCGTTTCCAGTCATACACATCCATGCAAACACCAGAGAACCACCTCTGGAAACGATATTCATTTTTCTTTTATGTGTTTTAATCTGATCAATGGTTTTTCTCGTAATTCCGCAGTGCAGCGTTACAAAATCCACACCGTCCTCTGCATGAAGTCTGACTACATCAATAAAGTCTTTTGCTGTCAGTGTTGCCAAATCCCGCTGATAATGAATAACGGAATCGTATACCGGCACCGTACCAATGAGGGCAGGACATTCTGCGGTCAGCTTTCTACGAAAAGGAATGGTATCTCCGTGAGAGGACAAATCCATAATAGCATGTGCCCCCATATTCACTGCTTCCATCACTTTATTCATTTCAATGTTATAATCCTTACAGTCCCTAGAAACCCCCAGATTGACATTGATTTTTGTTTGCAGCATAGAACCGATAGCAACCGGATCAATACATTTATGGTTTTTGTTTGCACAAATAACCACTTTTCCTTCTGCAACCAAAGGCAGCAACTCTTCCGGTGTCATATGTTCCTTTTTGGCTGCTGTTTTCAGTTCTTCTGTTACAATTCCTTTTCTTGCTGCTTCCATCTGTGTTTTATACTCTTTCATGTTAAATCCTCCTTTTTCTTTTGTAAAGAGCTAAAACACCGATTCCTACGGATACAATTGGGCAATTCCCCCACTTTTGACAATAGAGATTTTCTTGCCGCTGTATGAGAAAAATCGGCGCCTTTACCTGCCTTAGCAGACAATAAGTAATACTACTTTTTATTATGCGACATAAGGTGGTGCCCCCAATGTGCCGCAACAGTTGAAATTCTGTTCTTCGCAAAATTTCGACAAATAAAAAATGACAACCCCTTCTGGAATTGCCATAAAATGTTTCAAAAAAGTATTTATCTGCATTCCTACGATGGCATTATCCATATCAGGTATATGGGTCGGAATAATTCCCTCTCAGCTAACTTTGCAGCTCCCCAAGCATTTTTTATTACTTTGATTAAAGCACGTTTTTCTTTTGTTGTCAATGATTTATCGTTTTTTTACTAAAATTTCTTTCTTTTATCCCGCAGACTTACACAGTTTGCATACTTTTTCCTTCCACTTGTCTTTTTTCCGCAATAGACAATCTTACTCCAATTTTATGAAATCATGCAGATAGTATCCACAAAAAGAAATCGGGAACACATTTCTCTTTTCTTCTTGATGTATTCTCCCAAGCCTCTTTATCTGCACAAAAATTCCGCTACCAAAGGCAGTGTCACCACAGATAATACCGTCGATACAAAAACATACTCTGATGCACGTTTTTCATCATTTCCATAAATTTCCGCAAAGGAAGGTAATGCTGCTGCCGCAGGTGTTCCCATAAGTATCACAAGGACACGCAGTGCCAAACCATCTAAAAATAGCCCTGCTACTGCCTTTGTCATCATTGGCATCACAATCAATGTGATAAAGCTGAAAATATATACCTTTTTGTCCTTCAAAATTTCCTTGACATTTGCTGCAGCCAACAGGAAACCAATGTAAATCATGGATAGGCAAACCGTCGTATTGGCAGCGAACTGTAAGGCATTTTTAATGGGTGCAGGCAATACAATAGATTTCACAAAGCAGAAAAACCCGATGACTGCAGAAATGCAAATCAAATTCAGGAAAGTATCTTTTAACATCTTTCCTATTGTCTTTTTCCTGCCTGTGCCAATGGCAAACAGCGTTGAGCAAACCGTAAACAGAAAAATATTACAAGTAAACATCACTGCTACGCAGAAAATCATACCTTTATCTCCATATAACGCCATAATCAAAGGCTGCCCCATAAAAATGACGTTACTGTATACACCCCCACCGGAAAACAATCCCAATTCCGGAAATTTCATCCCAATAACTTTTCCAACGAGGAAAAATAACAATGCCCCAATGCCACAGACCAAAAATGTACCGCCACAGGTTTTCAAAAATCCCATAAGGATTTCATGAGAGTACGGTGTCTGCATCAAAAGCACCATATTGGCTGGCACTGCTACTCTGGTCAAAAGAATAGAAAGTCCCTTTGCATTGCTGTCTGACAGATATTTCTTTTTGTTTAAAATTATGCCAACTGCCATGAGAATCATCATCGTCAAGAGCTGGTAAACTACTGGTAATGCCATTTTTTATTCCCTTCTTCCCGTTATTACACCGTTATTACACTTTTTTCTTTTGTATACTTCTCTCCAACATCTGAATCAGCCACAGTGTCCCCTTTGCCATTACTGTGCCGATGACTGCTCCTGCCAATACGTCTGTGGGAAAATGCACCCCCAAGTACAGGCGGGAAAATCCCATAACAGCAGCAAATCCATATGCCACCATTCCCCATTTACGGTGCATGGCATAAATTGCCGTTGCTGCTGCAAAGGAAGCCGACGTATGACCCGATGGAAAAGAGTAATCCGATAATGGCGGAATCAGAATGGAAAATCCCAAAAGGTCATATGGGCGGATTCTTGCCACCCACGGCTTTAAGATAAGGTTGCAAAGCAAAGCCGTTGTTCCAAGACACAAAAGCAGAGAAATCCCCCGTTTCCCCCATTCCTTTTTTCGGAAACCCAAAAGCAGAAAGAAAATTCCCAAAAATATCCAAACAAAACCGCCATTTCCCAGTCGGGAAACAAAAATCATGCTACTATCCCATAGGGAATGGGTGAAGTGTTCCTGTATCCAAAGAATGATGGATTCATCGATTTTCTGCATCCACGCCAATATAAACTCTCCTTCCATCTTAATACAATAACAGGTGTGTTGCCAGTATATGCAAACCCATCAGTATCAGCACCACACCGCCAAAAAGTTCTGCTTTTGTCTGCAATTTATTTCCTACACATTTTCCCAATGCACTGCCTAGCAAAGACAAAACAAAGGAAATACACCCTATTACGGTTGCTGCTGACAAAATATGTACTTGCAAAAAAGCAAGGCTCACACCTGCCGCCATAGCATCTATGCTGGTGGCAACTGCCTGCATCAGCAATATACCAAAAGATAGCTCCTTCTCCTGTGGTTCTTTTGCGGAAATACTTTCGGCTATCATGTTAATTCCAATTACTGCCAGAAAGCCAAAAGCAATCCAATGGTCTACAGCATCCAAATATTCTTGTATCCGACTTCCCAAATACCAACCAAGGAGTGGCATAAGAAATTGAAAGCCACCAAAACACACCGCTTGCCGCAAAGCATCTTTTCTGCCAAAACAATGAACAGAAAATCCGTTGGAAAGAGAAACTGCAAAAGCATCCATAGAAAGCCCCAGAGCCAAAAAAAATATTGCTGTCTGTGTCATATCATCTGCCTCCTCAAAATCGTTTTCTTCTCTTATCTTTTCTTATCTAAGCTATTTATATTCCGATTTTGAAAAATTAGGTGTGTCATCTTCCACCCACAGAAACAGCACCACAAGTCTATGTTCCTTCTTTCCCACTTCTTGCTAAACGTCGTCATACAAAAAAAGGGGTTCTAGTTTGTAAATATACCACGCACACACTCTGTGGTCAACAAAAAAATGACGTTTTCTCCACGAAAACGCCAGAGGGTGTCGACAAAGTCGCCCCCCTTCGTCAAAGCCTCATTTCATTCAAGGCTTTGACGAGCAGACAGAAGAGTAAAGCAGAAGTTCCAATGGCGAGAAAGCCTTGAAACTTCTGCTTTACCTCATGGGAAGTGAATTCCCATTGCGGATTCCATTTGGGAATCCCTTCGTTTCCCAAACCCTTCCACATTTTTGAAAAGGGGATAAAAACTACTTTTTTGACAAGCTGTGACGTTTTGTCCACGAAAACGTCATTTTCCGAACCACTTCTTTGCAAAATCCAAACTTTGCCCAAAAGTCTTTTCTGCTGCTACTCATACCATGAGATGATCAAAAAAGGTTAGTTTTATTTTACCGAAAGATATTTTTTGATGTTTGCTTTGTGCAAAGCAAAACCAACTACTGCAAATACAATATATCCACCTGCTGCCTGTACCATATTTTCCGGAATGGAGGTTGCTGCCACTGCCAGACTGCCTTTTAATATAGCACCGCCAAAGAAATATCCAATAATCATCCAAAGCAATCCCAAAACAGCAGCCAAGATATTTCTTCCACTAAAAAAAGATTGTTTGCTGTCTGCATAATCTGCCACTTTGCCAATAACTAATCCCATCAACCCTTTGATAATCAAGGTAAACGGTGCCCAGTGAGCGTAGCCACTTAAAAGATCTGCCAGTGCCGAACCGACACCGCCGGCAATCATGCCATACCGCCAACCAAAGAAAATACTCGTTAACAGTATCATACTGTCCCCCAAATGAATATACCCTTGTGTTGCAGAAACGGGAATCTGGAAAAACATAGTTCCCACTGTGACCAATGCAATCATTAAGCCCTGTATACAAATTTCCTTCGTTTTCATTTTCATTACCTCTTCCCTCATATACTCTATTTTATATGTTCAGCATACCATATTTGAGAAATATAGACCATAATCCTGTCCGAACAGAAATAAATTGTACCCACACATTCCCCTTGTCTGTATAAGTACAATTTATTTTGATAAAAAACACTTTTCCTGTTTGTGTATGCAGAATTGTTACCTAATATATAAAGAATACAGAGAGAATGTGAAACCGTGACAGCAAGAATAGAGGAAAGAAAATGGTGTATTTTGGACATAAAAAAATGGGAGTTACAGGGCTCGAACCTGTGACCCTCTGCTTGTAAGGCAGATG
>JAHHTX010000096.1 GCA_020024255.1 Anaerotignum sp. | reverse complement strand
TTGGGAAACCCTTCGTTTCCCAACCCCTTCCGCATTTTCCAAAAGGGATAAAAACTACTTTTTCAACAGGCTGAGGTAGTTCCTATGGGACTGCCTGTTTTTATAAAGAAAAGGAGAAAGTATGGAGCGTTTTTTCATGTATGCAATAGTATGCCTGTTTGTTTTTTTGGCAGGTTTAGTTGATGCTGTGGCAGGTGGTGGCGGTTTGATTTCTTTGCCTGCGTATATGATGGCAGGTGTGCCGGTACACGCAGCAGTAGCAACAAATAAAATGAGTGCCTGTATGGGGACGGCTGTGGCGGTATATCGTTTTGGAAAAAACGGTTATATTCAACTTAAGAAAAATATTTTTTGTATTTTGGGGGCACTTGTGGGATCACCTATTGGTGCAAGACTTTCTTTGCTATTGAATGAAGGTATTTTGAAGGGTATTTTGCTTGTGATACTGCCTATAACGGCAGTTTATGTTCTGCGGAGCAAGAGCATGGAGGAGGAAAAAGAACCTTTGGCAAAAGGAAAAACCGTATTCCTTTGTACAATGATTTCCTTTGCGGTTGGAATTTATGATGGCTTTTATGGTCCGGGAACAGGGACGTTTCTTTTGCTTCTGCTGACAGGCGTGGCACATCTCTCTATGAAAGAAGCCGTAGGCACAACAAAGGTGATCAATTTGGTAACGAATGTTTCTGCTCTTGCTGTATTTCTATACCACAAAGCTGTTTTTCTGCCTTTGGGCATTATGGCAGGGATTTTTAGCATTTTGGGGAATTATGTGGGAACAAGACTCTTTGTGCAAAAAGGAACACGCATTGTAAAACCTTTGATTATATTGGTGCTTTGTCTGTTCTTTTTCAAGATTGTGCAGGAATTGTTTTTGGCAGGTGGATTGCGTTTTTAAACAGACAATGTTTGACATAAAACCCTTGTCTTTGGAAAAGAAGAAAATGATTTTATAAAAAATTTTCAATTAGCACTTGACATCCGAGGTGGCAAGTGCTATCTTATTTATAGAAAAAAGTTAGCACTCGTGTTAGGTGAGTGCTAACAAATCAAAAAGGAGGCGAAGGCAATGTCGTTGACTGACAGGAAAATTCAAATTTTACAGGCAATTATCAATGACTACATTGAAACGGCGGAGCCTGTCGGTTCCAGAACCATTGCAAAAAAGTATAATTTAGGCATTAGTTCTGCCACCATACGAAATGAAATGAGCGATTTGGAGGAAATGGGATTTATTTTGCAACCTCATGCTTCTTCAGGTCGTATTCCCTCAGATATGGGATACCGCTTATACGTGGATCATCTGATGCAGAAAAAGGAGATTGGTACAAAGGAAAAGAGATATCTGCAAAATGTAATCAACAGAAATGTGGGACAAATTGATTTTCTTTTGGAAGAAACGGCAAAAGCTCTTTCAGTGCTGACCAATTACACAACCATTATTTCTGAGCCGGTTAGCCGGATGACAAGAATTAAGCAGATTCGGCTACTTCCTCTTGACCAGAATTCACTTTTACTTGTCATTGTTACAGAGGGTAATTTCGTTAAAAACCATGTGATTCAAATGGATGCAGTGCCAAATGAAGAACAGGTTTTCCGCATGGGTATTTGTATGAATCAGATTCTCAGTGGATATTCTATATTGGATATTGATGCCAATGTGGTACAGCAACTGAAAAATCAGCTTGCAGAGTATGAAGCAATTCTTCCCAATATTCTGTCAGCTATTGAAAGCACCATGCAGTCAGCAGAAAAGGTTCAAGTGCATCTGAGTGGCACAAATAATATCCTTGCCTGTCCTGAGTTTTCCGATATACAGAAAGCAAAATCCTTGTTCCAAACACTGGAAGAAAAAGATGTGCTGGTTACACTTTTGGAAAGCGGCAGAAGCGATGATATGCAGATTCTTATTGGCAGTGAGAATACCGTGCAAAGCATGAAGGATTGCAGTGTGATTATAGCAACCTACAAAATGGGGGACGATACCAGAGGAACCATTGGTGTTGTGGGTCCAACAAGAATGGATTATTCCCAAGTTATTTCCGTATTAAACGGAATGGTGGATAATATAGAAAAAGTGTTAAAAAATCTTGCCAATGGCAATCATAATACCTAGAGAAAAGAGGGGTAGATGTGGAAGAAAAAAATTTGAATGAAGAAAATTTAGAAAAAGAAGAAACCAATGCGGAAGCAGAAGAAACAACAGAAACAGCAGAAGGCGAAGTGATAGATGAAACGGAAGTGAAGATTGCAGAGCTGGAACAGAAAGCGGCTGACAATTTTGATAAATATCAAAGATGTCTGGCAGAGTTTGACAACTTCAGAAAACGGACATCAAAAGAAAAAGCAAGTATGTATGATGACGGTGTAAGGGATACGGTGGAAAAACTTCTCCCTGTGGTAGATAATTTGGAACGTGCTATTCTTGCACAGGAAAAGGCAGATGCAGAAGATCCTTTCTTGAAAGGTGTGCAGATGACACTGAAACAGTTCCTTGAAATTCTACAGGGTATGGGCGTTGAGGAAATTAAAGCTCTTGGAGAACAGTTTGACCCCAATCTTCATGCGGCAGTTGCCCACGAAGATGATGATGCTTATGGAGAAAACGAAATCATACAGGAAATGCTGAAAGGCTATCAATACAAAGACAAAGTTATCCGCCACAGTATGGTGAAAGTGGCAAATTAAAATAGAAAATAAAAGAAGATTTGAGGAGGAAATAAATCATGGGAAAAATTATCGGTATTGACTTAGGAACAACAAACTCTTGTGTAGCAGTTATGGAAGGTGGTCAGCCTGTTGTTATTGTAAACAGTGACGGTGCAAGAACTACACCTTCTGTAGTCGGTTTTGCAAAAAACGGCGAAAGACTGGTTGGGGAAACGGCAAAACGTCAGGCAATTACAAATCCTGACAACACCATCAGCTCCATTAAAAGACACATGGGTGATCAGTATAAAGTGGACATTGAAGGAAAAGGATATTCTCCACAGGAAATTTCCGCAATGGTATTGCAGAAATTGAAAGCAGATGCAGAAAGCTATCTGGGTGAAACAGTTTCTGAGGCAGTTATTACTGTACCTGCATATTTCAATGATGCACAGCGTCAGGCAACAAAAGATGCCGGTCGTATTGCAGGTTTAGATGTAAAACGTATCATCAATGAACCCACATCAGCAGCTTTGGCTTACGGCTTGGATAACGAAACAGAACAGAAAATCATGGTTTACGATTTGGGTGGTGGTACATTCGATGTATCCATTATCGAAATCGGTGACGGTGTTATCGAAGTTTTGTCCACAAACGGAAATACTCGTCTGGGTGGCGATGACTTCGACCAGAGAGTGATTGACTTCTTGGTAGAAGAATTTAAGAAAGCAGAAAATATGGATTTGTCTAAGGACAAAATGGCAATGCAAAGACTGAAAGAGGCAGCAGAAAAAGCAAAGAAAGAACTTTCTACTGTAACTTCTACAAACATTAACCTGCCTTTCATTACAATGAATCAGGATGGCCCTAAACATTTAGATGTTACACTGACAAGAGCGAAGTTCGATGAATTGACAGCAGATTTAGTAGACGGTACAATGGGTCCTGTTCGTCAGGCATTGGCAGATGCTGATCTGTCCGCAGGCGAAATTGATAAAGTCCTTCTGGTAGGTGGTTCCACAAGAATTCCTGCAGTACAAGATGCAGTTAAGAAATATACAGGGAAAGAACCTTTCAAAGGCATTAACCCTGACGAATGTGTTGCAGTAGGTGCTGCAATTCAGGGTGGTAAACTGGCAGGAGATGAAGGTGCAGGCAGCGTACTTTTGCTAGATGTAACACCTCTGTCTCTGGGCATTGAAACATTGGGCGGCGTTGCAACAAAACTCATTGACAGAAATACAACTATCCCCACAAACAAAAAACAGATTTTCTCTACAGCAGAAGATAATCAGACAGCAGTAGATATTCACGTTGTACAGGGGGAAAGACCTCTGGCAAGAGATAATAAAACACTGGGACAGTTCAAACTGGACGGTATTGCACCAGCAAGACGTGGTGTACCTCAGATTGAAGTATCTTTCGATATTGATGCCAATGGTATTGTTAATGTATCCGCAAAGGATTTGGGTACAGGTAAAGAGCAGAAAATTACCATTACAGCAGGTTCTAACCTGTCTGAAGAAGAAATTGACAAGGCAGTAAAAGAAGCAGAGCAGTTTGCAGAACAGGATAAACAGAGAAAAGAAGCGATTGATGCAAAGAACGAAGCAGATTCCTTGATTTTCCAGACAGAAAAAGCATTGGGTGAATTGGAAGGCAAAATCAGCGACGAAGAAAAATCTTCTGTGGAAGGTGCATTGAACAGCCTGAAAGATACCATCAAGGATTTGCAGCCCGAAACCATGACAGAAACAGATGTGACAAATGTAAAATCTGCAACAGAAACATTGACACAGGAATTCTATAAGATTTCCGAAAAACTGTATCAGCAGGCACAAGATGCACAGGGTGGTGCAGCAGGTTCGGAAGGTGCAGATCCTAATGTAGTTGACGGTGATGGCAAAGAACTGTAAAATAAGAGAGATTCTATCAAAAAGCAAGGGCAGGAAACTGCCCCTGCTTTGACGTTAAACCATAAACAGAAGGTTTCAAGAAGAAGGCGGTGAGGAAGTTGGCAGAAAAAAGAGATTATTATGAGGTTTTGGGTGTAAATAAAAATGCAACAGATGCAGAACTGAAAAAGGCATATCGTAAGATGGCAGTCAAATACCATCCTGACCAAAATCCCGGAGATAAAGCAGCAGAGGAAAAGTTTAAGGAAGTTAATGAAGCATATGAGGTGTTAAGTGATTCCAAAAAACGTGCCCAGTATGACCAGTTCGGCCATGCGGCCTTTGAACAAGGAGGCGGTGCTGGCGGCTTTGGCGGTTTTGAAGGATTTGATATGGGGGATATTGGCGATCTTTTTGGTAGTATGTTCGGTTTTGGTGGCGGTGGTGCAAGAAAGAGCGGCCCAAGACGGGGCAGAGATATTAACGTCAATATTCAGCTTACATTTGAAGAAGCAATATTCGGCTGTACAAAAGAAATTTCTGTTTCTATTATGGACGAATGTGAAACCTGCCATGGTACAGGGGCAAAACCCGGTACCCATGCAGAAAGCTGCCCGAAATGTCATGGTACGGGACAGGAAAGAGTGGTACAGCAGTCTATGTTTGGCTCGGTGACATCGGTTCGTACTTGTTCAAACTGTCGTGGTACAGGGAAAATTGTCAAAGACCCTTGTACTTCTTGTAAAGGTACAGGTAGAGTAAAGAAAAACAAGAAGTTTGAGGTTAATATACCAAAGGGCATTGATAATGGTCAGACTATCCGCTTGGCAGGCAAAGGCGAAATAGGGGAAAATGGCGGTGGCTATGGTGACTTGCTGGTAACGGTGTATGTACAGCCGAACCGTGTATTTGTAAGAAAAGGTGTGGATATTTACTGTGATGTTCCCATTACATTTGTACAAGCGGCTTTGGGTGGCGAAATCGTTATCAAAACCATTGATGGAGAACAGAAATATACCATAAAACCCGGAACACAGCCCGGTACTGTCGTAACCCTTCGTGGTGTGGGTGTACCCCATCTGCGTAATCCAAAAACAAGAGGTAATCAGATCGTTACGCTGAAAGTACAAATCCCTACCAGTATGACAGAAAAACAAAAAGATTTGCTGCGTCAGTTCTATTCCAATGATACAAAAGAAACATCAGCGGAAAGTGCTTCCGGAGAAGAAAAAAAGTCTTTTACGGAAAAGCTAAAGGATATGTT
>JAHHTX010000095.1 GCA_020024255.1 Anaerotignum sp. | reverse complement strand
ACTATGGCAATCTTCGGCTGCTTCTGTTTCATCTGTTTTCTGTTACTGTGTCTTCTTCTGCCAATGTACTACTGTTATTTACCACCTTTGCTCTTTCTGCCGACATTATACCTCCCCTATTGTCATGCTTTCTTACGGTACATAAATACCTTTGTCTTTCCTGTAATCAACCTGTATAGACCTCGTGTACCGCAGAACTTACCATACACTGCCCCATAAACCATAGTGGATGCCCAAAAATACTGCAGTATTAAATATAGGGGCTTCACCTATAAACTATCTCTTTTCGTTTTCCCATTATCCTCCTAATTATACAATAATCCCTCACATTTTTTCTTTCTTGCATAAAATACAGCTATGGAAAAAGGCAGTAGATTTTTCTGCTGCCCTTAAAGTCCCCATGCCCACCCTATGTAAAATGTTGATACCGTGGGAATAAATAGAAAACATAACCTTGCCATTGTAACATTGACGGGAAAAAAGTAAGGGAATCGAACCCCAGTACACGCCCCGCTGTACACCAAGCTTGTATTCTGCAGACTTTCCCTTCTGCAAAGGGTTGGTATCCGCCCATTTCACACAAACCGTATTGATTTTCTATTCCTGCAAATCCGTTGTCCAGTTTGCCTCCTGAATCACCATATCCAAATTCCGGAGTTTTTCTGAAAGTTTATCCGTCTGCTTTCGCAACTCTGCCACAGACACAGTGCTGTATATTTTTACTTCCATACGAGAGCTTCGCAGCACCGTATTATTGGCTTCATTCAAAAACCGCCGCAAAATAGAGAGTCTTTGCATTTCACATTCCCTTTTGGCAAGGAGTGCCGTCAGCGACGTTCCCTTTACCATAACCGCTGCATTGGTTAAATTGATGCGTATCATCAAATCCTCCAAATCCTTGATGACTTTGTCCAATTCTATAAGTAATTCTTTTGGTTTTTCTGCCGGTTCTTCATCTTCCTGCACCAGTGCATTGAGAATTAACCTCTCCCGCAATTCGTTCAGTCTTGTCTGCAAATCCTTCCTTAAAATCAATGCTTCTGCCAGTTTCATGAGAATTCACTCCTTTCCCGTTGTTTCTTCTGCTTTAATTTTATCTGATTTTATTGGGAAATACAATATTTTTCCAGTCTGTTTTTGGCTTCCTCATCTACATAGACCTCCACATAAACACCTTCTGCACGATGCTCCTCCTGTATAATTTCACATCTGCCATGTATCCAGCCCAAAAGTCCCCCATCAGTATAGGGAATCACCGCCTGCACCGAATGTCGGAAGGTTTTCAAGAGTTCTTCCACGGAAGTCAACATTCTGTCCAGTCCCTTTTGTGTGGCTGCGGAAATTTGTACCATATCTCTTGCATATTTATCCACAGGCAGAGGTAGTTCCACCTCTCTATCCATTTTGTTATACACAAGAATAACAGGGGTATCCCCACAACCCAATTCCCGCAAGGTTTCATAAACCACCACCATCTGCTCCTCTCTGTGTGGATTGGAGGCATCTACCACATGCAGGAGAATATCAGCATATTTCAATTCTTCCAAGGTGGCACGAAAAGCCTGTATCAAATGGTGGGGCAATTTCTGGATAAATCCAACGGTATCTGTCAGGAGAATTTCCGAGCCGTTTGGTAGTTTTACCTGTCTTGTGGTTGTATCCAATGTCGCAAAAAGCTTGTCCTCTGCCAAAACGCCTGCATCAGTCAGCGTATTGATAATGGTTGATTTTCCTGCATTGGTGTATCCCACCAAAGACACCACAGGTGTTCCTTTTTTGCTTCTCTGGCTGCGTAAAAGTTCTCGGTGGGTTTGAATCTCCTTTGCCTCCCGATTCAGTTCCGCAATGCGTTCTTTGATGTATCGACGGTCTGTTTCCAGTTTCTTTTCCCCTGGCCCTCTTGTCCCAATGCCACCCCCAAGTCTGGACATAGATGCTCCCATGCCTGCCAAACGGGATAAGCGGTATTTCAGCTGTGCCAATTCGACCTGTATTTTTCCTTCACCGGAAATGGCTCTTTTTGCAAAAATATCCAAAATGACAATGGTTCTGTCCATCACTTTGGTATCCAGCATTTTTTCCAAGTTTCGTAGTTGTGCAGGAGATAATTCGTCATCGCAGACAATACCTGTAGCCTCATGTGTGCGAATCATCATCTGCAATTCTTCAATTTTTCCCTTACCCAAATAGTGACCGGGATGCACTTGTTCCCTTTTTTGTATGGTTCTCGCCACACTGATTCCGCCTGCCGTTTTTACCAGTTCTTCCAGTTCATCTAAGCAGGCATCTGTTTCCATGGCAGAGCGGCTGTGTCTGTCCTCCAATTCCACTCCGACTAAAATCAGCCGTTCTTGTAATTCTTCCAGTTCATGCAGTTCTTTTGCCATATTGCTCTCCTTCTTCATCTATTTCAACCATACACCATCAAAAGAAAATGATGCAGGTCCTGTCATATAAACGTGGTTGTCCCCTTCATTCCATTCAATTTCCAATGTGCCACCCAAAAGTTCCATTTTCACTTTTCTGTCGCAAAGTCCATTGCATACTGCTGCCACAAGAGAGGCGCAAGAACCTGTACCACAGGCAAGGGTTTCGCCGCTTCCCCTTTCCCATACACGCATTTTCAAATGACTGCGGTTTTTCACTTCTACAAATTCAATATTCGCCTTTTTGGGGAATAAAGGGGCTATTTCGGCAATTTTCCCGTATTTTTCAACAGGAAAAGAAAAAACATCACTCACAAAAGTAACCCCATGCGGATTTCCCATGGATACACAGGTAAACAAAAACTCTTTATCTAATATCTGCAATTTTTCTCCCACAACAGGATACTTATCGCTCACAACAGGAATTTTTGCCGCTTCCAAAATCGGCTCTCCCATATCCACACATACACTTTCCACAATACCGTCTTTATGATGTAATTGTAATACTTTAATCCCGCCCAATGTTTCCAATGTCACAGTGGTTTTCGTTGTCATTCCTCTTTCATAAACATATTTACCAATACAACGAACAGCATTTCCGCACATTTCTCCTTCCGAACCATCCAGATTAAACATCCGCATACGAAAATCCGCTTTTTCCGATGGCAGAATCAAAACCAGTCCGTCTGCTCCCACACCGAAATGTCTTTCACTCATGGCAATTGCAAGTTCTTCGGGATGTTCCACTTTTTCTTCCCAGCCATTGATATAAATATAGTCGTTTCCGCAGCCTTCCATTTTTGTAAAACGCATTGTCTTTCCTTCCCTTCTCTATGTAAGGCGGACAAAGCCGCCCTGTTTCTTAACTGTGCTGTTTGTTTCCCGTATAGTGTACGGAACTGTCATCACCAAGAGAATGGTAAAACTGCAATGACCAAAGTCCTGCAATCCCTACCAGTGCAAAAATTACTCTTGCCAGCCAGAACATAGAACCATGGAAAATTGATGTGACTAAATCAAATCCGAAAAACCCAATAAGTCCCCAGTTCAATGCACCGATGATGACAAGTGTCAAAGCAATACAATGTGCTGTTTTCATATTTTCGACCTCCTTGATTTATATGACACGGAAAATTCCGTATTTCTATTATTTGTCGGTCATACATTTTTTATGAAAAAAATTCATCTGCACTCTTGGAAAAATCTACATGATTTAAATTGCCTACAGCACAATAACCCAATTTTTCCCTGTCAAAAATCAATTTTATGACTTGTTCAATATCCGTCTGACTGATTTTTTCAATCTGTTCTGCCACTTCCTCCAATGTTTGCACTTTGCCTCGTAGCAGAAAAGCCGCACCTGCCGAGTTCATACGGTTCATGGTGCTTTCCGAGCCAATAATGAAATTACTCAATATCTGCTCTTTTGTGACACGCAAGAGCTTATCCGAAATACCTTCCTGTTTTATGGCTTCAATTTCACGGAAAATTCCCTCGTATACCCGTTCTGCCTGACTTGGATTCATGCTGGCACAAACAGAAAACAATCCTGCATCAGCAAAAGCTGTAGTATAGCTGTATATGGAATACGTCAGCCCCATTTCCTCTCGTATCTTCTGAAACAAACAGGAACTCATGCCGCCGCCAAAAATGGTATTGAATACCGCCATAGCGTACTTTAAGGGATGTTCCCGTTCCAATCCCGGAAAAGCAATACAGGTATGAAGCTGCTCCACGTCCTTTGTTCGATGAATCCGCACCTTTTGGCAAACCGCTTTCGTTTCAAAAGGGGCATAAGGTCTTTTTGCCTTCCATGTGCCAAAATAATGGTTCAGCTTTTCCAGCATCTCCTGCTCTTTGAAACCACCTGCGACAGAAAGAATAATATTTTCCGTATGATAATTACTTTCATAATAGGCTCTGATTTTCTTGGCATCTAAATTGCTGATGGTTTCCACTGTACCAAGTATGGGCATTCCCAAACTGCAATCCTGAAAAATCCCATCTTGTAACGCATCATGAACCAGTTCTTCCGGTGCATCTTCATACATATCGATTTCTTCTGCAATCACATTTCTTTCTTTCTCCACATCATTCTGTGCAAAAGCGGGATGCAAAAGCATATCACTCATCACATCAAAAGCACGGTCAATATGCTTGTCCAGTACCCGTGTGTGATAACAAGTATATTCCTTTGTGGTATAGGCATTGATTTGACCGCCCAAAGCATCCATTTCCTCAGCGATTTTTCTTGCAGAACGGTTTTCCGTTCCTTTAAACATCATATGTTCAATGTAATGGGAAATTCCGTTCTCTTCCGGACGCTCGTTTCTCGTTCCGTTTTTCACCCAGATACCGAAGGAAATACTCCGCACATAGCCGATTTCCTCCAATACCACTTTCATTCCGTTTTCCAATGTCTGTATTGTCAACATAGGCACTCTCCCAAATCTATAATCATCTGTTTCTTTTTCTTTGTACCCTTATCATATTCCGACTGCCGAAAATCATACATTCTTTTCCAAAGCTGTTTTTTACAGCATAGCAAAAGAAAAGAAGTTGTGCAAGAAAAAAATCGGTGGAATCAGCCATCTGCACTGTTCCACCGAAAAACCCCTTCTTTTTATGCTATCCCCTATTGTCATTCTGTTTTTGCTTCAGCCAAACATTCCTGTACAACATCCAATATCGCTTGCGCAGAGTATGTATATTCTTTTTCCTCATCAACAGCGGCAGACTGCTTTTTTACGACATCTTCTTTAACTTCCTTTACTGCGGTTTCCATCAACGGATACATAACAGCAAAAGCATCATCTTGTTTTGTCAAAGACACATCTTTAATTTTTCCCTTTCGTACCGTCACTGCAACAGTGGATTTGGCATTTCCCCTTTGCAGTTCCCCTTCATAAGTGCCGTCTTGATAAAGAGCCTGCCCGCTTTCTTCGCCACCTCCCATTTTTAGAAAAAAAGTAATCAGTCCAATTAGAATCACCAGTCCCAAAACAGCAAAAATTGCGGTTTTTACAACTTCCCGCAGTTTGACTACTACAAATTTGGTATGTTTCACCTTGCCTTCTCCTTCCAAAATCATCGTTACCTTACTGTATGCTGTTTCATAACCTGTTATGCCATGAAAAGCACTGTATGGCTTTGTTTTTCTTTCCTACTCAGCTATAATCATAAAGAAAAGATTGATTACTTTATTTTCTGGAAAATGAAAAATCCTTCATCGCCATACAAGGAAAATTTTTTGGCGTATTGGTAAATATTCCTTTTTTTGTATGCGGGAAATCTTCTTGTTCAGCAGGAAATCTCCTTGCTAAAATCGCTGATGTTTTGTATCATAAAATAATATACACTACCCATAAAAACAACAAAAAGGAGCAGAAACTATGTCACTTCGTTTTTTCATCGGCACTGCCGGTACGGGAAAAACACATCTATGTATGCAGGAAATCATTGCAAAGCAAAAACAGCAAACCGGAAGGCAGCTTTATATTGTGCCGGAGCAGTTT
>JAHHTX010000010.1 GCA_020024255.1 Anaerotignum sp. | reverse complement strand
AGCATCGCCTTGCCAAGGCGAGGGTCGCGAGTTCGAATCTCGTCTCGCGCTTTTAGAGAGTATCATAAGATGCTCTCTTTTTTGTATCTGTGAAGATGTTTGAAAAATCTAAAATGGCGGTGAAAGATACATGATAATTGGTACAGCAGAATTGGTTTTTCGTGCAGAATGGGTGTGCAGCCTAAAAGAAAAACGCATGGTTTTGAAAAGTTTGATAGAAAAGACTAAACATAAGTTTAACGTATCTGTGGGAGAAACCGATACACAAAATCAGCATAGGATACTGACCATTGGTGTTGCCTGCGTAACCAATGAAATTCGTCATGCAGATGCGATGATACAGCGGATTGTGGATTTTATGGAGAAGAATACAGAGGCAGAGTTACTTTCTGTGAATATAGAAATTATTTCGTAGTTTTTGGCGAAAAGCAACGGTTTTTTTCAATTTTACTGTAGATTTTCAATATTCTGTGTGTTATAATATGGTTTGATTATGCTATTTTTAAGCACTGCAATGATTGCGGTGCAAAGACAGACAAATAAGTCCGTTTTTGTTCTTGCATAAAAGTAGAGTAAAATGAGTTTACCAGTCACTTTTGGTGAGGAAGAGCAGTGTCAGGCATCAAGAATTTTAAGGAGGAACTTTACAATATGAACGCAACATTGATTAGTCAAGAAAAAACAGAAGTGAAATTTTCTTTCGAAGTAAGTGCGGAAGTGCTGGAAGCAGGTCTGGCATTTGCTTACAACAAAAATAAAAATAAGATTTCCGTACCCGGTTTCAGAAAGGGTAAAGTACCCAGAAAACTTATCGAAGCACAGTATGGCGAAAACTTCTTCTATGAAGATGCAATCAACCATATTTTCCCCGAAGAATATGTGGGTGCGATAAAAGAATTGAACTTAGATGTTGTATCTGCTCCTCAGCTGGACGTAGAATACATTGATAAGGCAAAAGGCGTTAAATTCGTTGTTGATGTTACAGTAAAACCCGAAGTTACACTTGGTCAGTACAAAGGGCTTACTGTAGAAAAAGTAGAAGCAGAAGTAACAGAAGAAGAAGTACAGGAAGAACTGAAAAAAGTACAGAAACAGAACGCAAGAATGATTGAAGTGACAGACAGAGCCGCACAGATGGGCGATATGGTAAAAATCAGCTATGAAGGTTCTGTAGATGGTGTTCCTTTTGAAGGAGGAAAAGCAGATAATCAGGATTTGGAACTGGGTTCCCATCAGTTTATTGAAGGTTTTGAAGAACAGGTTGTGGGTCATTCCATTGGCGAAAAATTCGATATTAACGTAACTTTCCCTGAAGTATACCATGCATCTGAACTGGCTGGCAAGCCCGCAGTATTTGCTATTGAACTGAAAGGTATTACAGCAAAAGAACTGCCTGAATTGAACGATGCTTTTGCAGAAGATGTTTCTGAATTTTCTACACTGAACGAATATAAAGCAGACATCTTGGCAAAACTGGCTAAGGGAAAAACAGAAAAAGCAAAGCAGTTACAGGGTGATAAATTATTAGATGCTGCTGTTGCAAACTGCACAATGGAAGTGCCTCAGGTAATGTATGATAACAAAGTTGACAGCATGATGAAAGATTTTGAGGAAAATATTATGCGTCAGGGCCTGAGTATGGATATTTATTATCAGTACATGGGTACATCTGCAGAAGCATTGCGTGAAACATTTAAAGAAACCAGTGTGAAGAGCGTAGATGCAAGATTGATGCTGGAACAGATTGCAAAAGAAGAAAACCTGAAAATTGCACAGGAAGATTTGGAAGCAGAAATCTGCAAGTATGGTGAAAGCTATGGCATTGACAAGAAAACAATGCTAGAGATGTTCCGTGAAGAGGATAAAGCTGCATTGGAACAGGATATGCTGGTTAGAGCTGCCATGAAGCTCATTGAAGATACAGCAATTTTGACAGAAGCAAAATAAGCAGAGAAACAAAGGGAGATAGCGGGTTTCAAGGTTTACACCGGAAACCCGTCTGTTTATTCAAGAAAGACTGTCAGAAAAAATATTTTTTTGGCAGAAATGTTTAAAAGTTGAAAAAGCAGGCAGATAAATCTATTTTTTTGTGAAAAAGAGGAGAAAGAAGGAGGCGTTCTAACATGAGTTTAGTACCTATGGTTGTAGAACAAAGTAATCGAGGAGAACGTTCATATGATATTTATTCTAGACTGCTGAAAGACAGAATTATTTTTTTGGGAGAAGAAGTTACAGATGTAACAGCCAGTTTGGTTGTGGCACAGCTTCTTTTTTTGGCAGCGGAAGATCCGGACAAAGACATCAATTTGTATATTAACAGTCCCGGTGGGTCTGTAACTGCAGGTATGGCAATTTATGATACTATGCAGTATATTCGCCCTGATGTATCTACAATCTGTATTGGTATGGCAGCAAGTATGGGTGCTTTTCTTTTGGCAGGCGGTGCAAAAGGTAAACGCTATGCCCTTCCCAATGCAGAAGTGATGATCCATCAGCCTAGCGGTGGTGCAAGAGGACAGGCAACAGATATTCAAATTCAAGCAGAAAATATCTTGCGAATCAAGAAAAAGCTGAATGAGATTTTGGCAGAAAATACAGGAAAATCTGTAGAAGAGGTGTCCTGTGATACAGAAAGGGACAACTTTATGACAGCTGATGAAGCAAAAGCATACGGCTTAATTGATGATGTCATTACAAAACCCCAGACAAAGGAGTGAGGATAGTATGGCAGGAAAAAACGAAGAAACAAGTAAGCTGCGTTGTTCCTTTTGCGGTAAAACACAGGAACAGGTAAAAAAACTGATTGCAGGCCCTAATGTATATATTTGTAATGAGTGTATTGAACTTTGTTCTGATATCATTCAGGAAGGCTATGACGCAGAGGAAGAGGGAAAAGAAGTTTTTCGTGTACCAAAACCGAAAGAAATTAAAGAAACACTGGATGCTTATGTAATTGGACAGGATCGGGCAAAACAAGCATTGGCTGTTGCAGTATACAACCATTATAAGAGAATTTATATGGATGCAAAAACAGATACAGTGGAATTGCAAAAGAGCAATATTCTGTTGGTAGGGCCAACAGGAACAGGAAAAACACTGCTTGCACAGACTCTTGCAAAGGTACTGAACGTACCTTTTGCCATTGCAGATGCAACATCTTTAACAGAGGCAGGATATGTGGGCGAAGATGTAGAGAATATTTTGCTGAAACTTATTCAAGCCGCAGACTATGATGTAGAACGTGCAGAACGTGGCATTATTTATATTGATGAGATTGATAAAATTACGAAAAAATCTGAAAATGTATCCATTACCCGTGATGTCAGTGGGGAAGGAGTACAGCAGGCACTTTTGAAAATATTGGAAGGTACAACGGCAAGTGTACCACCTCAGGGCGGCAGAAAGCATCCCCATCAGGAATTTATCCAGATTGATACTACAAATATTCTGTTCATTTGTGGTGGTGCTTTTGGCGGTATTGAAAAGATTATCCAGAACCGTATGGGTCATAAGGTCATTGGTTTCGGTGCAGAGGTACACAGCAAGCAGGAAAAGACAGACGATGAACTTTTGGAAAGTTTGATGCCTCAGGATTTGCTGAAATATGGTTTGATTCCTGAATTTATCGGTCGTCTGCCGGTTGTTGTTACTTTGGAAAATCTTGATGAAGAAGCACTTGTTCATATTTTGACAGAACCGAAAAATGCACTGACAAAGCAGTATGAATATCTTTTTGAATTGGACGATGTTCTCTTGGAATTCCAGGAAGATGCGCTGAAAGCCATTGCCCGCAAAGCCATGGAACGGGAAACTGGCGCAAGAGGACTGCGTTCTATTGTAGAAGAATTTATCAACCCGATTATGTATGAAATTCCAACACAGACAACAGTAGAAAAATGTGTTATTACAGAAGATGTTGTGAATAAATCAGCAGAACCGGAATATGTTTATAATGAAAACAGAAAACCGCTTCATCATATACGGAAAGCAGAAACAGAACATGATGATGTGAGTGCATCATAAGTGAATAGGGTTATGCAGAAACAGAGAAGGTATACAAGTACATTCTCTGTTTTTTTGTATATGCAGAAAAATTTTCCCTGTTTGAAAATAAACTACAGAGGTATATTAAAGATGGTAAGCATATATGATTTGAACCACAGAAAAAGCGTATTATTTATATTGTATACAACATCGTGCATGATACAAGGATATTTGCATTTCTTTGAAGGAAAGTGCAAAAAAGCACAAATTTTTTGCCCAAAATGGTGGGCAAAACCAAATTTCTTATTGACGATAAAAAAAAGCAAGGATATAATAGGAATGTATATACAGGGAGGACAAATAAAAATAAATGTCCGTGAAAAAGAAAAAGAGAGGTGTGAATTATTGATGTTATCAATGGAGATGTTACAGGACGCGAAAAAAGTTTTGGAAGGGATTGCAAGACAGACACCTTTATTCCACTCCACATATATCAATCCAGATGCAGATGTGTATATTAAATGTGAAAATATGCAGGTGACTGGCTCTTTTAAACTGAGAGGTGCATATTTTAAGACATCTAGTTTATCAGAGGAAGATGCACAAAAAGGTGTTATTGCTTGTTCCGCAGGCAACCATGCACAAGGCGTTGCACTGGCTGCACAAAAAAGAGGAATTCCTGCTGTCATTTGTATGCCGGAATCTGCTCCCCTTGCAAAGGTTGAGGCAACAAAAAGCTATGGTGCAGAAGTGGTATTGGTGCAAGGTGTATATGATGATGCTGCTGCAAAAGCAATAGAATTGCAAAAAGAAAAAGGTTATACTTTCCTGCACCCTTTTGATGATGAATATGTTATTGCAGGACAGGGAACTGTCGGTATGGAAATTATGGAGCAATTAGAAGATGCAGAAGTCGTACTGGTGCCTATTGGCGGTGGCGGTCTGATTAGTGGTGTTGCTTATGCAATTAAGCAGATGAATCCAAAGTGCAAGGTATATGGTGTTCAGGCAGAAGGTGCACCTTCCATGAAGAACTCTATTGAAGAAGGAAAAATCGGCAAGTTGTCTGATGTGAGCACAATGGCAGACGGAATTGCTGTAAAACAGCCTGGAGATTTGACATTTGAAATGTGTCAGAAATATGTGGACGGTATTGTAACGGTCAGTGAAGTAGAAATTGCACAGGCAATTTTACTCCTTATGGAAAAGCATAAAATGGTGGCAGAAGGTGCAGGTGCAGTTTCTGTAGCAGCAGCTATGCAGAACAAAGTTGATCTAAAGGGCAAAAAGACGGTTTGCGTTATTTCTGGCGGTAACGTAGATGTGAATATTCTTGACCGTATTTTGGATAAAGCGTTGCAGGCACAGGGTAGACTGACCAAGCTCTCTGTGGTTTTGATGGATAAACCGGGAGAACTGACACAGCTTCTTCATGCCATTGCAGAAACAGGTGCAAATATCTTTAGTGTAAATCATGACCGTATGGTCAAAGATATTGCAGTGAGCAAATGTATTGTAGATATTTTGGCAGAAACAAGAAATAAAGCACACAGCGAAGAACTGATACAGTCATTGAAAAAAGATGGTTATATCCTGCAATAATTAAATGGAATAGAAAGTAAAGAAAGAGTGTTGCCAATCCATTGGAAAGTATTGATTGTGCAATACTCTTTTTTTGGGCACAATATGTAAGAATATCATAGAATTTGCTTGCTATTTCAAAAAAAATACGGCATAATGAAAAAATAGCGGGAGCAGAAAGCCGAAAAAAGGAAAAGATTCATTGATTATAGGGACATTGCAGGAAGAACCAATTCCTGTGTTGTTTCAAGTATATACATCAGCAATGATGTGGGATTAGTCATATGGAAGAAGGCTTTCGATGTTCGAAACGATACCCACTCGATAAACATATTTATGTATGAATTGTGATATTTTTAAAGAAATAGTTGTGAAATTGGAAAGAAGAAAGGTGTGAGCAGAATGAAAAAGACCATGGTATTACTGGGAGCGATTATGGCTCTTAGCGGATGCAGTTCGGTTGAAACGTCATCTTCTTTTATGGAGAAAGCAAGTCTTACAGCGGAAGAGGCAGAAATTGCAGATATGTTTCAAGAAGACGGAAAGGATTCAGTTTTAGATTTTACAGTAGATGAAACTGTGCAGTCTGTTCATTTTCAAATAGATGAATTGCAAGATGGCCAATGGGTAAAGAAGGAAGACATTGGGGGTATAGAATTTTTCGAAAAAGGGAATAAAGGACGAATTTTACTGAATTTCACCAGTTTGCAAGATGAATCGGGTGAAATTGTCATAAAGGATAATGGCTCTGTAGTCAAAGTTTTTTTGCCAAATACAGCGGATTTTGGCGAGGAAATGCAGTCCTCCAGTCATACAAAACTTGTGACAGAAAAAACAAAAATCGAGTATGAAAAAGAGATTCCCCTTTTTATTGAATGCTGGGATAAAGAAAATGTGGCAATGCGGACAGCAGACCCAATGGCTAATCCACAGTCTTTTGCGGAGGCAGGCAATGACCATACTTATCTGTTGACCGCTGTATTTAGCCAAAAAGATTTGGCAGAAAACAAAAAAGCAGAAACAGAATAAAAAAGCAGATAGGAAATTGCAGATATTTTTTACAGTGAAGAATGTTGTTGCTTGTTTGGGTGGGTATACCATTATTGACATCTTTCTGCTTTTGATAATCAAAATTTTCTGTAAAAAAAGAGTAATAAATAAACAGATTACAGAAAATAGATTTGCATACAACAAGTTCTGTGTTATAATACCGCAGGAAGATAGCATTTGCAGAAAAGCTATACTTCACAAAAAGAAAAACTTCATTTCAGAGGCATAAAAAGAAAACCTGTACGGCACTATCAATAGAGTAGAAAAATTCATGAATATTAGCTGGCGGGAGTTTGAAGAAAGGACGGTATACACGAAATGAAAGTAGAAATGTTAAAAGGGAAAATCCATCGTGCAGTGGTAACACAGGCGGAGTTGGACTATGTAGGAAGCATAACGGTAGATGAAAAATTGATGCAGGCGGCAGGTATTTTGGAGTATGAAAAGGTGCAGATTGTGGACATCAATAATGGCAATCGTTTTGAAACATACACCATTGCTGGAGAACCAGGCAGTGGGGTGATTTGTTTGAATGGTGCAGCAGCAAGATGTGTCAGCACTGGGGATAAAGTCATTATTATGTCCTATGGGCAATATGAACCGGAAGAAGCCAAAAAGCATAAGCCTACAGTGGTTTTTGTAGATGAACAAAATAGAATCAGTCGTATCAGCAATTATGAAAAACATGGTTTGCTGAAAGATATGTAAGTGTAGAAAAGTAAAAAAAGTCTAAGAACATGACACTTGTTCCTAGACTTTTTTACTTGTGAAAAAACGCAAAAAAAAAGTGAGCGAACTCACTTTTCTTTTTATTATTCTGCTTTGATTGCGCCAGTAGGACAAACACCTGCACAAGTACCACAATCGATACATTCAGCAGCGCTGATTTCAAATACACCGCCTGCATCATGGATGCAGCCTACAGGACATTCGCCAGCACAAGCGCCACAACCGATACATTCAGATCCGATTTTATGAGCCATAAATACACCTCCTTCACAATTCTTTTCATCTATTCTATCTCAAATTTTCAAAATATGCAAGATATATTTCTGCTTTTTTTATGGAAATATTAAATAACAGGGAAAAAACCTAGGTGCTTTTTGAATAAATTCGCACGAAAAGTTTTTCTGTATTTATAAGGAATACAAAGTGTTTTGGCTCATAGAATAATGCAGTTTTGACGCATATTTTCTTGCTTACCGTTGCTTATCAAATATGATAAATATCTGACAAATGACCACTTGTTTTTGTGATTTACAGGTATTTTTGCCATATATCATGGCAATGTTAAATAATAGATTAACATATTTTGTCCTCATCTTGGGCTTTGAACTCACGACGGGAAACTTGATACTCTTCTGTGGATATCCGAATTTCCTCATATTCAGCATCGGTTATGGGGCGGATGATGCGTGCAGGAAGTCCATAAACCATACTGCCAGGTGGTATAATCATGTCCCGCTTAATCAGTGCCCCGGCACCAATGAAAGAATTTTCTCCAATTACTGCCCCTTCCTGTATAATAGAGCCCATACCAATAAGCACGTTGTCTTTGATGGTACAGCCATGGACAATGGCATTATGTCCGATGGTTACACCACTTCCGATGGATACGTCATAGCCTGTTTCAATATGGATAGTTGTATTTTCCTGAATATTGGTATTATCCCCAATGGAAATAGACTCATGTTCTGCACGAATGACAACACCGGGATAAATGATGACGTTCTCTTTTATGGACACATTGCCGATAATGGTGGCAGTAGGGAAGATATAGCAGCTTTCTGCAATAGATGGGGTGGTAGATTTGAATTTCCGAATCATGTTTTCACGACCTTTCTATGATGTTATACTATTTTTTGAATGTTTTGAAAGGAAAAAGAGAATCTCTCGCTTTTTTCTTTCTTTTATGATACCATATATCAAAGAAAAAAATAGACTTGACAAGGAAAAAACATAAGCATACAATCAAGTTGCATATTAAAGGAGGAAAAAATGAAAAAATATTTAGCAATTTTCATCGTACTTTTGCTTTGTTTGGGTGGATGCACAAAAGATGTGCCCATGGAAACAGAACAACAAGAGCATATGGCAGAAACCGTAACAGTGGCAACAAGTTTTTATCCCATTTATTTGATGACATTATCTATTACAGATGGTGCAGAAGGCGTAGAAGTAATGAATATGGCACAACCGCAGACAGGCTGCCTTCATGATTATGATTTGAAAACAGAGGATATGAAACTTTTGAAACAGGCTGATGTATTTTTTATGAACGGCTTGGGTATGGAGCATTTTCTGGATCAGGCGAGGGAGCAGAATCCTGACCTGTATATAGTAGAGACGGGAGAAAATGCAACAATTTTGTTGGAAAGCGATTATGAGCATGAAGACCACGAAGACCATGAAGATGAGGACGCATATAATTCTCAT
Source organism: Anaerotignum sp. (assembly GCA_020024255.1). GTDB lineage: Bacteria > Bacillota > Clostridia > Lachnospirales > Anaerotignaceae > Anaerotignum. The sequence goes on along the minus strand of JAHHTX010000010.1, from coordinate 23,432 downwards.
GTGTGGCTGCATCCTGCCAATGCTGCGAAACAGGCAGAAGCTATTCGAGATACTATGATGCAGCTTGACCCAAAACAGGCAGAGATTTATCGTGCTAATGGGGAAAAGTTTATCGCAAAAATGAAGGAATTGGAAGAAGCAGGTAAAAAACTGCATGAAAAAAGAGAAATTCCTGTGGCAGTTTTTCATGAAGGCTTTGCGTATATCGAAGAATGGTGCGGTTTAGAAGAAGAAGTGGGTATTTTCCCGGAAGAAAATCAGACACCTTCCGCAGGAGAAATGGCAGATGCTATGGATGAAGTGCAGACAGAGGGGATTCGCTATTTTCTGACGGCAGCAGACGGCGGAGAAAGCTATGCCCAAATGATGGCAAAGGAAACAGGTGGTACGGTTATTGAACTGAACCCGTTGACAAACGGCGAAGGAAATAAAGATGAATTTATACAAGGTATGGAAGAAAATTTGGCGGCAGTCAGTCGTATATTTAATGGGGAGTAAAGATGAAGAATCACAACTGCTGTGGATTATGCAGCATTAAACTGAAAGAGTTACAGGTGGTCAGCGGACAGGATACAATCATTGAGCATATCAATTTGGAATTTCATTGCGGACAACTAACTGCTCTCATTGGAAAAAATGGTGCAGGAAAAACAACACTTCTGAAAGCAATTTTGGGAGAGCGTCCCTATCAGGGAGAAATAATATATAGAGACCACGATGGACAGAAAATTGAAAAGCCCAAAATCGGTTATGTGCCCCAACAGATGGATTTTGACCGCAGTACACCTGTGACGGTTTTGGATTTTCTGATGGCGGCATCGGAGAAAAATATGCCGGTATGGCTGCGGACAGAAAAGAAAATGCAGCAGAAAATTTTACAGGCATTGGAAGAAATGAATTGTGCTTATCTGGCAGACAGAAGATTGGGTGCATTGAGTGGTGGTGAATTACAAAGGGTACTTCTGGCACTGGCAACAATGCCTATTCCCGACCTCTTGATTTTGGACGAACCTGTTTCCGGTGTGGATATGGCAGGACTTGATTTGTTTTTTCGCCGTGTGACCTATTTGCGGGACAGATATCATATGGCAATCCTTTTGGTGTCCCATGATTTGAGTCTGATTCGCAGATATGCAGATCAAGTTGTGCTTTTGGACAAAACAATTATTACCCAAGGAGAAGCCGAAGAGGTTTATGGGACAGAAGCCTTCCGAAGCGTGTTTGGATATTTGGAGGAGGAAACGGCAGAATGCACATGATTTATGGTTTTTTGGAAAAACTGCCATGGCAAATGTTTCAATATGATTTTATGAAAAATGCTTTTTTGGCTGCACTACTCATTGCGCCTTTATTTGCGCTTTTGGGAACCATGACTGTGAATAATAAGATGGCTTTTTTTTCCGATGCTTTGGGACACAGTGCATTTACAGGCATAGGTATTGGTGTACTTTTGGGCATGAAAAATCCGTTGCTGTCTATGATTGCTTTTGGTATTTTTCTGAGTTTGGTCATTACCAAAGTCAAAAGTGCAAATCTTGCTTCCAGCGATACGGTAATCAGTGTATTTTCTTCGGCGGCTATGGCACTTGGGATTGTGATTCTATCGGGACACGGCGGATTTTCCAAATATTCCGCCTATCTAATTGGAGATATATTAACCGTTAGTCAAAGGGATTTGGTATTGCTTTTGCTTGTGCTGATATTGGTGTATCTCTTGTGGGCAGTATTATATAATCAACTTTTGCTTTTGAGCATCAATCGTTCATTGGCAGCGAGTCGTGGGGTGCGTGTGGTTTTGGTGGAAAATATCTTTGTTGTCATGGTGGCAGTGGCAGTTATGGTTTCCATTCGCAGTATCGGAATTTTGATGGTTAACGCTATGCTGATTCTACCGGCGGCATCGGCAAGAAATGTGGCAAAAAGTGCAAGAGGCTACCATTGGACAGCCACAATATTCGGTTTGTTTTCCGCAGTGGCAGGACTTTGTATTTCCTATATGAAAGATACTTCTGCCGGGGCAACCATGGTGTTGACTGCATCAGTGCTGTTTCTCTTGACGTATTTGCTTGGAAGAAATAGAAAGTAGGCATACGAAACAGCATGAGGTTATCCTCTTTTTTGCAGTTGACAACCCCTTTTGTGTTTCCAAATGACTGTCTGTTATATATACAGAAAGTATACAGAAAGAAAACCTATACAGCATAACGATAAAGGCGGATTGCAAAGGCTCTATGACTTTTGCATCCGCTTATTTTATTTGGGAATTATTTGGGAATATGATGTATGTACAGCTTTTGCTGTGCCGAGTTTTTTCGTATTTTTGGTTACAACGCATTTCTAGTTGTTTGATATAAGATATGCAATTTATTTAATATTTCTTGACATTTTTTCTATAAATTGATAGGATTAGATCAGGAATATTTTAACGAAAGGAGAAAAGATATGAAAAACAACAGATTAGAAAAAGTATTACATTCTATGAAAGAACATGAGGTTCCTCAGATGATTATTTCTGATCCGGCAGCTATTTTTTATCTTATTGGAAAATGGTTTTCGACTGGAGAACGGATGATCGCTCTGTATCTGAATGTAAATGGAAACCATAAACTTGTTCTGAACGAACTTTTTCCGCAAAATGAAGATCTTGGCGTTGAGATTGTATGGTATAACGACATACAAGATGGTGTGGAGATTTTAAGCAATATTGTGGAAAAAGACAAGGTAATGGGCATTGACAAGACATGGCCATCCAGATTCTTGATTCGACTTCAGGAATTGGGAGGCGGAAGCCGCTTTGTCAATGGTTCTACCATCATTGACTATGTACGTCAGGTGAAAGATGAAGAGGAAAAGGAATTGATGCGTAAATCATCTAAGCTGAATGATATGGCTATGGAACGCATTATTCCATGGGTAGTAAAAGGGCTTACTGAACGTGAATTAGATGCAAAGATTAGGGAGATTTACAAGGAACTTGGATGTGAAAGCATTTCCTTTGACCCTATTCTTGCTTATGCAAAAGGTGCGGCTGACCCTCATCACGCTACTGATGATTCCAAAGGAAAACGTGGAGATTGCGTTATTCTCGATATAGGTGGGTTCAAAGATGACTATGCATCTGATATGACAAGAACTGTATTTATCGGTGAAGTATCTGACAGAGCAAAAGAAATATACGATATTGTAGTGGAAGCAAACAGACGTGGGATTGCTATGGCAAAACCGGGAAATAGAATGTGTGATGTTGACCACGCTGCAAGAAGTTATATTGAAGAAAAAGGATATGGCAAATATTTCACACACCGCACAGGTCATTCTATTGGTCTGGAAGTTCACGAATACGGCGACGTATCTGCAGTAAATGAAGATATTATCAAGCCGGGACAGTGCTTCTCCGTAGAGCCGGGAATTTATCTCTATGAAGAAGGAATTGGTGTCAGAATTGAAGATTTGGTACTCATTACAGAAGATGGATGTGAAGTGCTGAACCACTTTACAAAAGATCTTATTGTAGTACCTGAAGAATAATATATGAAGAATAATATATAGTGGGGGGTTTTTATGGATACAGTTAGAAAAAAAAGACCGTTTGGGTTCTATGTGTGTTCCCTCGGTTTTACCTTTGAACGTATGGCATTCTATACCGTAAAATATTTGTTGGTTATTTGGATTGCCACTACAGCAGCGGCAGGTGGACTTGGATTAAATGACACAACCGCAGCTGCTATGTCTGCATCTTTTGTTGCTTGGTCATATATTACGCCTATATTTGGTGGGTACATTGCTGACCACTGGGTAAGTCCAAGAATATGTGTACCTGTTGGTATGGTGTTGATGGGACTTGGATATCTTTGTACATGGAAAGCTGACAGCATTGGCATGGTATGGGCAATGATCATTCTGGTATCTGTTGGTACAGGACTTTTCAAAGGGAATCTGTCCGGTATCAGCGGACTTCTTTTCCAAGATGAAGAAGAACTGAATTCAGCATTCTCAGTTCAATATTCTTTCATCAATATTGGTTCCTTTATCGGAACAGGTCTTATTGCCATTCTTGCAACAACAGGAATTGGCGGAATTAAATTAAGCTTTGGCAGTGTATTTTTGATTTGTGCAATTCTTATGTTTATTGATGCAGTATGGTTTATTGTGAACAGCAGAAAGCTTGGCGATGCCGGCAAAAAACCATTTAAAAACGATCAAAGACAATTTGTGGGAGCATCTGACTCCAAAGGAAAAGAATCTTCCCAACCTCTTACAACAAGTGACAAAAAGCGTATTGTTGCCATTGTCCTTGTTACACTGCTTTCAGGTGTTTTCTGGATGGTTTGGTACATGGCTTATATGCCTGCATACAACTATTTCGGTTACGGCGATGGTGCCGATTTCCTGAACCATGCAAACTGGTATATTGGAGATTTCCTTATTCCCACTTCATGGTTTGACTCTCTCAATGCACTGACATGTATCATTCTTGGTCCTGTGTTTGCTGTTATGTGGAATAAACTTGCACAACGTCCAAAAGGCGACATTAGTATGTTCAAGAAAACTGCTCTTGGTACAATTCTTGTAGGTGTTGCTTATGTTGTTATGGTTTTGGCAGATATTGTAAGAGGAGACGGACAGTGCTCCATCGTGTGGATTATGTTTGTATGCCTTCTGATGTCAGTTGGTGAAATGGTATTCTCCCCGCTTGGAAACTCCTTCATCTCCCAAATGGCGCCTGCTAAGGTATTGGGTCTTCTTTTAGGTTTCTGGCCTATTGCAGTATTCCTTGCACAGCAGGTATATCCAACAGTTTATGCTTTCCTGAAGACAGTTCCTTTCGTAAAAGGTTACGGTACGCTTGCCGCTATCGTTATTGTGATTGGTGTTCTGCTCTGGGCATTCAGCGGAAAGCTCGATGAACTGGAAAAAGAAGATTAAAAACAATGTTGATAAAAAGCAGAGTTCTGTGCTATATACAAGCACAGCTCTGCTTTTCTTTTAGGTTTTTATCATCTTTGTACAGGTAAAGTCTTTATCTGTCTGTAATCGTTATGGTTCGGGCAGAATGATGGAATTAAAGCAAATGAATTGCTTTTTTTAAAGGAATATGATATGCTTTTATTCTCATCAATTTGTGGAATAAAGAAAAGGAGAGACGATATATGCATATCACTTATTCCCCGAAGGGGATTTGTGCATCAAAAGTAGATTTTGATGTGGAAGATGGTGTAGTAAAAAATGTTGTGTTTACAGGAGGCTGTGACGGTAACCACAAAGGACTGGCGGCTTTGGCAGAAGGAATGACACCGGAAGAAATTGTAAAGCGTATGAAGGGGATTACTTGCGGTTTCAGAAGTACAAGCTGTCCTGATCAGCTGACAGCAGCATTGGAAGAATACATGAAAGAACAGTAACCTTTTGAAAATCAATAAAAAATAAAGATTCTGACTTGACAAACCAAAAAGACCTGTGGTATCCTAAAAAAAGAAAGACACAGGTCTTTTTTTTATGCAGAAAATGATATGGAGGTGGAAGTTTTGAGAACAAGGATTACCTTAGCTTGTACTGAGTGCAAACAGAGAAACTACAGCACAACCAAAGACAAGAAAGTTATGCCTGACAGAATGGAGATCAAAAAGTATTGCAAGTTCTGTAAAGCCCATACATTACACAAAGAAACAAAGTAATGGGGCAACTCCCAAATAAGGAAGTGAAACGTATGGAAGAAAAGAACATGACAAGCCCAAATGAAACGAAGGAAGTAAAGAAAGCAGCTCCCAAGCAAGCAAAGAAAAGCGATGGGAACGAAAAGAACACATTTGCCGATTATAAGGCAGAGTTCAAAAAAATTGTATGGCCCAGTCGTACAGACATTGTAAAAAGTACGGCAACGGTCATTATAACATCCTTGATTGTAGGTGTGATCATTACCTGTATGGACGCAGTGTTCACAACAGGCTATGGTGCGGTCATCAATCTCTTAGGTTAAGGAAAAAGTTGAAAAAAGGATGGTTGTATGTCTGAAGAAATCAATAAATCGGAAGAAATCAATGCACCTGCCGAATTAAGATGGTATGTTGTGCATACGTATTCCGGATATGAAAACAAGGTAAAGGCGAATATCGAAAAAACGGTTGAAAACAGAGGAATGCAGCATTTGATTCCCGAAGTCAGTGTACCACTTCAGGACAGGGTGGAAATAAAGGACGGACAGAAAAAAGTTGTGCAACAGAAGGTTTTCCCGGGTTATGTGCTGCTGCACATGATAATGAATGATGAAACATGGTATATTGTAAGAAATACCAGAGGTGTTACCAGCTTTGTCGGTCCTGGTTCTAAGCCTGTTCCTTTGACAGATGCGGAAGTTTATGCTATGGGAATCGGTAACCAGGTGGAAGCATTTGACTTTGCTGTTGGTGATGCTGTTCGCGTTGTAAGCGGTCCTTTTGCGGATTCCACAGGTCTGATTCAGGAAATCAATACAAATAAGCAGACTGTTGTTGTTAGCCTTTCCATTTTTGGCAGAGAAACACCGCTAACCATTGATTTCGCTCAGATCGACAAGATTAGTTGACGTTTAAAAGGCGGTTTTACCGCCGTGGGAGGGAAAATCCCGTTAATTACCACATTTATAGGAGGTGCCACTCATGGCAAAAAAAGTAACAGGTTATATTAAATTACAGATTCCCGCAGCGAAGGCGACTCCCGCTCCTCCTGTTGGTCCTGCTCTGGGTCAGCATGGTGTGAACATCATGGGCTTCTGTAAAGAATTCAACGAAAAAACAGCTTCTCAGGCAGGTCTGATTATCCCTGTTGTTATTACAGTATATCAGGACAGAAGCTTTACATTCATTACAAAGACACCCCCTGCAGCAGTTCTGTTGAAGAAAGCAGCAGGTATTGAATCCGGTTCCGGTGTACCTAACAAAACAAAGGTTGCAAAACTTGCAAAAGCAGAAGTAATGAAGATTGCAGAAACAAAAATGCCTGACCTGAATGCAGCAGATATTGATGCAGCTTATAGAATGGTTTGCGGTACAGCAAGAAGCATGGGTATCGTTGTAGAAGAATAAGACGTAAAACAATCGGAAACGATTGGCAGAGTGGGAGGGAATTCTCCCGATATTACCACATAAGGAGGTCACGAAAGTGAAAAGAGGAAAAAAATATGTTGAAGCTGCGAAGCTGGTAGACAGAGCAGCTTTCTATGATACAGCAGAAGCAATCGATCTGGTGCAGAAAACTTCCACAACAAAGTTTGACGCAACAGTAGAAGCACATATTCGTTTGGGCGTTGACAGCAGACACGCTGATCAGCAGGTTCGTGGTGCAGTTGTTCTTCCCCACGGCACAGGTAAAACAGTTCGTGTATTGGTATTCGCAAAAGGCGACAAGGCAGAAGAAGCTTTGGCAGCCGGTGCGGATTTTGTAGGAGCAGAGGATTTGATTCCTAAAATTCAGAATGAAAACTGGTTCGGTTTTGACGTTGCTGTTGCAACACCTGATATGATGGGCGTTGTTGGTCGTCTTGGTCGTGTATTGGGTCCTAAAGGCTTGATGCCCAACCCCAAAGCAGGCACTGTAACTATGGATGTTACAAAGGCAATCAACGATATCAAAGCAGGTAAAATCGAATACCGTCTGGATAAAACAAACATCATCCATGTTCCTGTAGGTAAGGTATCTTTTGGTTCCGAAAAATTGGAACAGAACTTCCAGACTCTGATGAGTGCGATTATAAAAGCAAAACCTGCAGCTGCTAAGGGTCAGTATCTGAAGAGCGTTGTATTGACAAGTACAATGGGCCCTGGCATTAAGGTAAATGCTGCAAAAATTTCTGAATAATCTAATTAGGTTATTGACAAAGACTTATTTCTATGATATATTGAATAAGTTGAAATGAAGAAATTCAAATTGCCGTAGACAGCAGGTGCTTTTGGCATAAATCCTGCCGAGGAAATCTGCTTGTTTGTGAGCGTATATTAGCCTCTTTGTCTATGTGCAAAGAGGCTTTTTCTAACAAGGAATTTCAAGGAGGTGTAAAAATGGCAAAAATTGAACAGAAACAGGTTATCGTAAACGAAATCAAGGAAAAGCTGGAAAGAGCAGCTTCCGTTGTAGTTGTAGATGCAAGAGGTTTGACCGTTGAACAGGATACAGAACTGAGAAAGCAACTGAGAGAAGCCGGTGTTGATTACAAAGTATACAAAAACACAATGGTACACTTTGCAATTCAGGGTACACAGTTTGAAGGTCTGGACGAATACTTGGCAGGTCCCAGCACATTTGCATTTTCTTATGAAGATGCAACAGCAGGTGCAAGCATTTTAAATTCTGTAGCAAAGAAAGCAGACGCTTTGGAATTTAAAGCCGGTGTTGTAGAAGGTATTTTGTATGATGCAGCAGGTATTAAAGTCATTGCAGATATTCCTTCCAGAGAAGTACTGCTTTCCAAACTGCTTGGCAGCTTCAAATCCCCTATTTCTTCCTTTGCTCGTGTTATCAATCAGGTTGCAGAGAAGAAAAGCGAAGGCGCAGCAGAATAAGACTGCGTTTAGAAAACACATATCGTTGTCAGTCCTTTGGGACTTAACAGCATAAATTTTAGAAAATAAATAAACCAAAAATAATCGGAGGTGCTTTAAAATGGCAAAATTGACAATCGAAGAAATCTTGGCAGCAGTTGACGAACTGACAATCATTGAACTGAATGACCTGGTAAAGGCAGCAGAAGAAAAATATGGTGTATCCGCAGCAGCAGGCGTTGCAGTAGTAGCAGGTGGCGCAGCAGCAGGTGGTGCAGCAGAAGAAAAAACAGAATTTGACGTTGAACTGACAGAAGTTGGTTCCGAAAAGATCAAAGTTATCAAAGCTGTTCGTGAAGTAACAGGTCTGGGTCTGAAGGAAGCTAAAGAAGTTGTAGATGGCGCTCCTAAGATTCTGAAAGAACAGGCTGCTAAAGAAGAAGCAGAAAGCATTAAAGCAAAACTGGAAGAAGTTGGCGCAAAGGTAACACTGAAGTAATTCTTTCTGAATACAAAAGGGCATTGTGGAAGCAATGCTCTTTTTTTTGTGTCTAAAGATAGGTGAAATCAGTTTGTATTTTTATGTTTTTGTGAAATCAGTCAAAATTTTCACAGGTTATTCAGACATTCGTAAAGAAGAAAATGGATTTTAGTGACGAAATATGTTATAATATAAAAAAGCAAACCTATTTGCACAAAGGGGCAAAAGTCAGGGGGGGATTGTGAAGATGAAAGGCGTGAGGAAGTATTGGAAAGAAACGGAATAATCCAGTTTCAAGATATTATGGAAACAGAACATCCGGAAATTATTTTGCAACAAGCACAGCCCTTTTTGGAGTTAATGACTGAATACAGCTGTGCACTGATGGAAGTGGAAACAAAGCTGAACGTATTGAATGAGGAATTTGCAACAAAATATAAAAGAAATCCCTTTGAATCCATTAACTCAAGAATCAAAGAACCTATTAGTATTATTGAGAAGATGAAACGAAACGGTTTTCCGCTTTCTGTGGAAAGTATGGAGAAAAATTTATCTGATATTGCAGGAATTCGTGTTATTTGTTCTTTTTGTGATGATATTTATACCATTGCGGAACTGTTGACAAGACAAGATGATATTCTTTTGCTACAGACAAAGGATTATATTAAAAATCCAAAGCCAAACGGATATCGCAGTCTGCATTTGATACTGGACATCCCTATTTTTTTATCTACAGGGAAAAAACATATGAAAGTAGAAGTACAGTTCCGTACCATTGCTATGGATTTTTGGGCAAGTTTGGAGCATAAAGTCAAATACAAAAAAGATGTGGAACATTCAGAGGAAATTGTGGCAGAATTGAAAGAATGTGCCGATGTTATCAGCCAAATGGATATTCAGATGCAGGAAATTCGAAACAAAATTGAAGGAAACATGTGAGAACAGTGTGCCGATCCCCAGAAATAGAGTGACAACCTAATTCTTGGAGATCGGTTTTTTTGCATTTTACAGCAAGGAAAGTACATTTGCCTGCATTGCAGTTGCATCGTGGTCAGAAAGGCAGTATGCTATAAAGAAGTATATCTTAAAGGAGAGGGACAAGGTGCGGATTGCCATATGCGATGATGAAAAAACTTTTTGCCACAGCTTAAAAGAAAAAATCATCAGGATTTTGGAAGAAAAGGGAAAAAACTTTCAACTGGAATGTTACGAAAGTGTAGCCGATTTTTGGGAAGCAGAGAACGTTTTTGATATTTTATTTTTAGATGTGCAGATGGCAGACGGAAATGGGATTGATTTGGCAAAAGAGTATGCTTTGTGCCATAAATCTTGCGTATTTATCTTTATTTCCGCTTTTCCCCAATTTGTTTTTGATGTATTTTCATTGGAAGCAGTGGATTATTTGTGCAAACCCGTTGTGGAGAAAAAATTGGAAAACGCACTGGAGAGAGCATGGGAACGTGTAGAAGGTACGGCTGAAAAAAAGCTTTTTGTGCAAACGGTGCATTGGTGTAAATCTATTCCCTTTTCCACTGTATTATACTGTGAAGTCATAGATAGAAAGCTATATTTGCATACTGAGCAGGAAATTGTGGTGTATTACGGAAAAATTGAAGAATTGGAAAGACAGCTGGATTCCCGTTTTTTTCGCTGTCATAGAAGTTATTTGGTGAATTTAGATTATGTAGCAACTTGTAAAGGTGGGCAGATTATATTACAAAACAAAGAAACTGTTCCCATATCTAGACTACGACAAAAAGAATTTATGCAGGCAATGCTTCGTTATATGAAAGGGAAGAATGATAAATGATATATTTTGTATGTGATTTCTTAGGAAGTAATATCCCTTTTTTGATTATGTTGTATTTTTTTAGTAAATATCATGCAAATGCATTTCGCTGGTCTGTGGCATTGGCATGGACAGCCCTTTGGTATGTTTCTTTTAAAATTTTGATAACCAATTTATCCTTTGCCAATACATTTTTATTTGCACTTTTGTTTTTGGTGTTGTATGGAAAAATTATGCTGAAACAAAATCTGATACACACATTGGTTGTATCTATATTTTTTCTTTCGATTTTCTATTGGAGTAATGCAGCAAATACAACCATAGGTTATGGAATTGCAAAACAAATAGGAAAAGAATATCCGGAAATATTGCGTTTTTTAGATATTTTTCTTATTTTTTTTAGTATTTTTCTGCTGTATCTATTTTTATATAGTACACAAGGATTGTTTCAAAAAAGCCTTTGCTATCTTCAAAATAAAATTATGCTGCTTTTGATTTGTCCTGTTCTTTTTGTTGCTGTGTCAGAACAGATTTTGGTGAGGGTTGTTTATGGGGACACCATTGTTTGGGACACCCAAAAGGGATTGATTTATCCACAAGTACGTATTATGCCTATTTTATGTTTACATATTTTGGCTGGTGCAGTATTAGGTGCAATTATTTTTTTATTTTGGCAGATGGAACATTCCATTACCATAGAACAGAAAAATCGGATTCTGGAGCAGCAGACGCAAGCACAGGAGATTTATGTACAGGAGGCACAGCATCGGGAGGAGCAGATGGCTTCTTTTCGTCATGATATGCACAATCATTTTTTGGTACTTCACGAACTCCTGCAAAAAGGAAAAACTGCAGAAGCTGTGTCTTACCTAGCTGATTTCCAAGGAATGACGGATTCTTTTTCTTGTATTTCCTATACAGGAAATTCAGTGATTGATGTATTGTTACACAGTAAATTTTCTATTGCACAACAAAAGGGTATTGAGATTGTTTGTGAGTTATGTGTACCCAAACTTGTGGCAGATATAGATTGGTGTATTTTATTGGGTAATGCTGTAGATAATGCTTTGTGTGCATTGGAAAAGGTAAAAACAGATAGGCGGCTTAGGATTTACGGCAGAATGCAGGGAGATTTTTTTTATTTGCAGATAGAGAATACCTGTTATGATTTACAGATGCCCATAAAAGAGGGAATTGGATTGTCCAATATTCGCACCATGGTGCAGAAGTATGGTGGAACTTTGGAAACAGATTATTGTGCAGATATGTTTCGATTGAATATTCTTTTACACCTTTCACCACAGGAGAAACGCATCTGACGGCAAAGTTATTGTTTTGGTCTATTACAGTTGCTATACTGATGATAACGTTTATGAGATGAATTTTAGCTGATTTAAAGAGAAAAGGGAGGAATGTCGAATGCGTATTAATGCAATGAACAGCCAAATGAAATTGCAGGGCATGAAAACGGGCAGCTCAAGTGACAGCACTTCTATTGAACAAAAAATTGAACAGCTGCGGAAACAGTTACAGCAGATAAAAGAGAATCAACAACTATCTCCGGAAGAAAAAGAAAAAAGAATAAACAACATACAAAAACAAATTGACCATTTGGAAAGGCAAAAAGCAGAAGCATCAAAAGAGAATGACCAGAAAGATGTTTCATCTGTGCAATCAGAAAAGATACAGGATATGGAAAAAGCAATTTTGGAAGAGCAGGCAGCGGCTGAAGAATCTTCTGCTGCCCGAAAAAAACGCTTTGATACCTTTGAACATCAGCCTGAAACACAAAAAGCAGGCCTATACGAGCTTTCCCATGATGAAAAAGGAAATGCAGTGATTAAATTTGATGATCCGGCAAAAGATTCGGAATCCAAATTGCCTAATGAAAATCATGAAGATGCGGAAAAACCACAGATTGTCAAAACCACCTTGAATACAGATGCAGTGGATCATGAAATAGAAAAACTCAAGCAATCTATAAGTGAAACAAGACAAAAACTTTCATCTGCCAGTGATCCAAAGGAAAAAGAGTCCTTGGAAAACAAGTTATCTCAGCTTGAATCTGAGGTAAAGCAAAAGGACAATGATACCTATCGTCGTCAGCATATGCAGATAACGGAGCAAATAACTGTTTCAAAAGTCGGGGAATAAAATGGTACTGATTTTTACCCTTTTCTCATTTATTTTGCAGGCATATTTGCTGATGGAAATATATCCGTATATATCCGTATTACATAGAGTATGAGAATATAGACAAATGGCAAATCTATATCAAATTGAAAAGAAAAACACCATGAAAGTGCATTTTAGCTCGTTTCATGGTGTTTTTTTGATAAAAAAATTATCTTTTTTTTCCTTTTCCCTTGCCTTTTTCTTTTTTGGCTATTTCAATATGAATCCGTTTGTTTTTGATTTTGCAGTGTTTCATACTTTGGAGAATGTCTTTTACATATTCAGTTGGCACATCAACAAAGGTATAGTCATCAAAGAGGTCGATAGCGCCCAAAGCCTTACCGGGTACACCAGCCTCATTCGCAATTGCACCAACAATATCTTTTGCACGGATTTTGCTTTTTTTGCCGGCACTGATGAACAGACGCACCATTTTTTCGCCATTTCCACCGTAGATTTCCGTACCATTAAAGTTGATGTCATCTAGAATATCCATGTCGTCTGTGCGAACATCTGCCAAGGTGTGTTTTAAGAGTGCAGCAGCAATATCCAAGGGGTCATAATTTTCTTCTGTCAGCTGTTCTGCCAGATGGCGATATTTTTGCAGACTGCTTTCTTCAATTGTTTCTTTGATTTTTTCCAAGAAAATTTTCGTTTTCATTTTTTCTACTTCACTGAGCGTAGGCAGCTTCTGCTGTACAATCTTTGTTTTGGTATAGCGCATAATATCACGCAGTCTATAGATTTCTTTGCCTACGCAGAATGTGAATGCTTTTCCGTTTTTACCAGCACGTCCCGTTCTACCAATGCGATGCACATAGTATTCTTCATCTTGTGGAACATCATAGTTAAATACCACATCAATATCATCTACGTCAATTCCTCTTGCAGCAACGTCTGTGGCAACGAGAATCTGAATGGTGCCGTTGCGGAACTTCTGCATGACTTTATCTCGTTGTGCCTGTTTTAAATCACCATGAAGTCCTTCTGCGAAATAGCCACGGCTTTGGAGAAGTTCTACCAAATCGTCTACACGCTTTTTGGTGTTGCAGAATACCATGGCAAGATGGGGCATATAAACATCAATGATACGAACCAATGCCTCTATCTTTGTTTTTTCCTTTACATCAAAGTAATACTGTTCAATATTGGGAACGGTCAGTTCTTTTCGCACAATTTTGACAAATTCGGGATTTCTCTGGAAACGCTTTGTAATATCAAGAATTTCCGGAGAAAGAGTGGCAGAGAACAGCAAGGTTTGGTGGTCTTCGGGGATTTTTACAAGAATGGTTTCAATGTCTTCACGGAAGCCCATGTCAAGCATTTCGTCTGCTTCATCTAGAATCATCATCTGAACCGTTTCCATTTTTAAGGTACGGCGACGCATATGATCCATAACACGTCCGGGTGTCCCAATAACAACCTGTGCACCTTTTTTTAGGGCGAGTATCTGACGGTCAATAGGTTGTCCGCCATAAATGGGAACAACACGAATATTATCTTTATATTTCAAGAGTTTGCGAAATTCTTCGCTGACCTGTATGGCAAGTTCTCTGGTAGGGCAGAGAATCAATGCCTGTAAACGACGGTCATCTGGATTGATACGTTCCAAACAAGGGATACCAAAAGCGGCAGTTTTCCCTGTTCCTGTTTGCGACTGTCCAATAATATCTTTTCCGTTTTTGATTAGAGGGATTGCCTGCGACTGTATAGGTGTGGCTGTATCAAAGCCCATATCCAGCACTGCCTGCAAAATTTCTTGGGACAAGCCCATGTCTTTAAATAATAATTGTTCCATATATGTTTCCTTTCTTTTCTATAGGGTTTTGGTTGGTGACAGCCGAAGAAAACCACATAGAAAAGGGAAGCACCTGTTTTCAATCCGTTTCCTGACAAGCTGGAGAAGTCAGGGGCAAAGGTTTTCGTTTTCCTGTTTTCGTTCGACTTTTTTCTGTACACTTTGGCAATTAGAATCCCGTTTAAAGTGTACTTGCGAAAAACCGCAGACAATTATTTTATCAGTTTTTTCAGGAAATTGCAAGAAAAACCCTTTATATTTTTCATTTTCGTTTGGGGGTATCGTCAGATTTTATCCTTGACTTTCTTATGCGATGTGTGTAAAATAATACATGAATAAAAGCTGTGAAGGGGAAAAGTAGGCAAATGTCCCGCCGCAGAGAGAAAATGCCATAGGCTGAAAGCATTTTTGGATGAGTGTATTTGCAGAAGTTCCCACCGGAGCTGGCTTCCCGAACCAAAGTAAGGAAGCACGTCTGATGTACGTTACACATAAAAGTGCCTGTGTGAACAGGAATTTGGGTGGTACCACGGAAGTCCTTCGTCCCTTTTTGGGGAGAAAGGGCTATTTTTTATTTATACGGAATTTAAATGTAAAGGAGAGAAGATTGGATATGAAGGAAAAGCTGAAAGCCATTCATGATAAAGCCATTGCTGCTTTTCAGGAAGCAAAGGAAATCAAGGATATTGATGAACTGAAAGTAAAGTATCTTGGAAAAAAAGGGGAACTGACTGCCATTTTGAAGGAAATGGGGAAACTTTCCAAAGAAGAACGTCCCATTATGGGGCAGCTTGCCAATGATGTACGACAGGACATTGAAGACAAAATGGAAGAAATGAAAAGTCGTTTGGAGGCAGCAGAATTACAGCATCGCATGGAACAGGAAAAAATAGATGTTACCATGCCAGGCAGACAGCAGCCGGAAGGGCATAAACACCCCATGAGTATCGTAATCGATGAAATCAGCAATATTTTTATGGGTATGGGCTATGAAGTAATGGAAGGCCCTGAAGTGGAAGAGGACTATTATAATTTTGAAGCACTGAATATTCCCAAAAATCATCCTGCAAGAGATGAACAAGATACTTTTTATATCGGTGGAAACATCTTGCTGCGTACCCAGACATCTCCGGTGCAGGTGCGTACAATGGAAAAAGGGAAACTGCCTATCCGCATGATTTGCCCCGGTACAGTATACCGTTCTGACGAAGTGGACGCTACACATTCTCCCGTATTCCATCAGTTGGAAGGTTTGGTTGTGGATAAAAATATTACTATGGGAGACCTAAAAGGGGCACTTGCAGTATTTGCAAAGGAATTGTTTGGGGAAGATACAAAAGTCAGATTCCGTCCCCACCATTTCCCTTTTACAGAACCTAGTGCAGAAATGGACGTAACTTGTTTTGCTTGCGGCGGGAAAGGTTGCCGTGTATGTAAAGGCGAAGGATATATTGAGCTTTTGGGTTGTGGTATGGTTCATCCCAAGGTGTTGAAAATGAGCGGCATCGACCCGGAAGAATACAGTGGTTTTGCTTTTGGCATGGGTCTGGAACGTGTTGCTATGCAGCGTTATGGTATCACAGACTTACGTCTGCTTTTTGAAAATGATGTGAAATTCCTGAAACAGTTCTAAATTTAAGTATAGATATTTTTTCAACGAAAGGAGAATAGAAACATGGATGTACCTATGTCATGGTTAAAAGAATACGCAGATGTGACCACATCTGTGAAAGCGTTTATAGAGGATATTACACTGACAGGCTCAAAGGTTGAGGGCGTTACCAAGCTGTGTGGCAATGTGCAGAAGATTGTAACGGGTCAGATTAAAAAAATAGAACAGCACCCCGATGCTGATAAACTGGTGGTTTGTACTGTTGATGCGGGGCAAGGCAGTGACTTGATTATTGTTACAGCGGCAAAGAATGTAACAGAAGGTGCATATGTTCCTGTAGCTTTGAATGGTGCAGTTTTGGCAGATGGTGCAGAAATTCACACAAACAGCCTCCGTGGGGTGGAATCACAGGGTATGTTCTGCTCTGTTGAAGAGCTTGGCTGCGACAGACATGATTTCCCCGAGGCACCCGAGAATGGTATTTACATTTTCCCCGAAGCCGTAGAGTTGGGACAAGATGTAGCAGATGTACTGGATTTAAAAGATGATGTGGTAGAATATGAAATTACTTCCAATCGTCCTGACTGCTTTAGTATTTTGGGGATTGCAAGGGAAGCAGCAGCAACTTATGACATTCCTTTCCGTTACCCTGAAATTACAGTGAAAGAAACAGCAAGTGGGAAAATTGAGGATTTGATTTCTGTAGAAATTCAAAATGCCGAACTTTGCCCCCGTTATGTGGCAAGAGCCGTAAAGAATGTAAAAATTGCACCTTCTCCCCGATGGATGCGGAAAAGACTGCGTGCCGCAGGGGTACGTCCCGTCAACAATATCGTAGATATTACCAATTATGTGATGCTGGAAATGGGACAGCCTATGCACGCTTTTGATATTGAAACGATTAAGGACAGAAAAATTATCGTTAGAAATGCAGAAGAAGGCGAAATGATTACCACACTAGACGGTGTAGAACGGAAATTGGATTCGTCTATGTTGGTGATTGCAGACACTGAAAAGGCAGTTGCTGTTGCAGGTGTTATGGGCGGCGAAAACTCCATGATTAGCGAAGATGCAGAAGCAATCCTTTTTGAATCTGCAAATTTCAATGGTCCTAATGTACGCATTACGGCAAAGAAAATCGGTTTGCGTACAGATGCATCAAGTAAGTTTGAAAAGGGTATTGATCCCAATCTGGCTTTGGAGGCAGTGAACCGTGCTGCACAGCTTGTGGAAATGCTGGGTTGTGGAGAAGTCGTTCCTGGTGTTGTAGATAATTACCCTAATCAGAGAGAACCATGGGAATTGTCCTACTCTCCTGCTTGGATGAACAAGTTTTTGGGTACAGATATTTCTGAAGAAGAAATGCAGCATATTTTTGAAAAAATCGAGCTTAAGGTTGACCCTGTACAGCATAAGGTGACAGTGCCTACGTTCCGCCCTGATTTGGAAGCACAGGCTGACCTTGCAGAAGAAATTGCTCGTTTCTATGGCTATGACAAAATCGAAGCAACTTTGGCCTCCGGTACACCCACTGTAGGGAAAAAGACATATGCACAGAACATCACCACATTGGTGAAAGACACTATGGTTGCAGAAGGCCTTTGTGAAGCCATGACATATAGCTTTGAAAGCCCAAAGGTATTTGATAAGATGCTGATTCCTGCGGATAGTGAACTTAGAAACACGGTGACAATTTCCAATCCTCTTGGCGAAGATTTCAGCGTTATGCGTACCGTATCCTTTAATGGTATTCTTAACTCTTTGTCTACAAACTACAACAGAAGAAACGAAAGTGCTGGGCTTTTTGAAGTGGCAAAGGTATATTTGCCTAAAGCTATTCCTGTGACAGAATTGCCTGACGAAGTGCCTACATTGACGATTGGTATGTATGGCAAGATGGATTTCTATGACCTAAAGGGTGTTGTGGAACATCTTATGAGTGTACTGGGTATTGGTCAAAGGGCAGAATATACAACAGAAACCGCATTGCCTTGGATGCACCCTGGCAGAACTGCTGCTGTGACCATTGATGGCAAAGCAGCAGGCTATTTCGGTGAGGTACACCCTACTGTAGCAAAAAATTATGAAATCGGCACAAAGGCATATCTTGCTGTTTTGAATATGAATATACTGACAGAGGAATCCAATCTGGTGAATGTATATCATCCACTGCCGAAATTCCCTGCGATTACGAGAGATATTGCAATGTTAGTGAAAGAGAATATCACAGTAAAAGAAATTGCAGATGAAATCCGCAAAAACGGCGGCGTATATCTGGAAGAAGTGAAGCTCTTTGACGTATATCAGGGGGAACAGATTGAGAAAGGGTACAAGTCTGTTGCATACTCCATTTCCTTCCGCAGTGCGGAACGGACATTGGCAGATACAGATGTTGCACAGGCAATGGAGGCTATTTTAAATGGACTTTCCCAAAAATTGGATGCACAGCTGAGAGATAAATAAACAGTACTTTGTAATGCGATAAAGTCATCAGGTACAGGAGAATATAACCTCCTGTACTTTTTTTGAAACAAAAAATCCCTTGAAAATATTGTATTTTCAAGGGAAGTATGAATCAAAAAACCTGTACAGGATTGCTCATACCGAGGGAAGCACCATTTTTCATTGCTTCTACTTTGATAAAGAGGGGTTGACGGCTGCCAGAGTATGCAATTTTGAAGGAATGGGGGAATCCCCAAAACCAATGGTCATTGCCGATTTCTTTATTCGTTAATTTTTTGTAGGGACCGTCCAGAGCAGAGGCAGAATAGATGCGATAATAATCCACTCCATAAACAGGCGTCCAATAAACAGATGCTGCCCTGTCACCTTCTTTTGTGATGGTGATGTTTTGCGGTACAGAAGGTCTATAAGCATAGTTTTTCATCTGCCCAATGGGAATCTGTAAATTAGTCGGTACAGCAAGGACTTTTTTGGCAGGAATGGCATAGTAGGAATTTTGGTAAAAAGAAGAACACATGCCTATCCAGTTTCCCTTTGCATTGAACAAGCCGCCACCACTGCTACCTTGCTTGATGGGTGCGGAGAAGGACAGAATATCATTGTTTTTGGCAAGGAGCTGTCCTTCTGTTTTTGTGTTCCGTTTGCCTTGCGGAGAAGAAATCGTCATGATTTTTTCCCCAATGGCAACATCTGCTGTTTTGCCTATGGGAGTAAGGTTATCTTCTTTAATTTTTAGTATGGCAATATCTGCTTTCGGGTCCAGTCCGACTACCGTAACGTCACCTTGGTAAACAGTACCGTCACTAAAAATAACCTGTCCCATAGATGCATTTTCTATGACATGATAATTGGTTGCGATTTTTCCGTCTTTGGAAAGAATCACACCACTTCCCTGATTTTTATTGGTCATGATTGTGACAACGGAATCAGCAACCTCATATTTGTCAGCAACATGGGTAGTAATGGAAACGACAGCATTTTTGCCATCCCATGCAACATTTGCACCACTGTGCTGTGCTACAAAGCGCAGAGGAACCATGGTAATGCCGTTTTGTATACGAACCGGGGCATCCAATGCAATTTTTGTATTTCCTACAGCAGCAAAAACGGCATCAGCTTTCATTTGCAGAACAGTGTCGTTTCGCACAGCAGTGATGGTTTTCTGTTTTTGCTCCCACGTCACATCATAGCCAAGGGGTTCAAAAATATCCCGCATAGGGACAAGAACCCGATCATTTTCCAAAACGGGGGCGGTGCGGCAAGTAAGAGGTGCATCATTTAAGGTGACAGAGATATCTTGCGCATAGGTTGAAACGGTGAAAGGAAGAGTCAGCATACAACCCAGTAAAATAGAACGAAAAATACGCAAGGGAAATCACTCCTTTCCATTTTCTTCTTTTATTATCGTTATTATAGCATATTTTTATAGCAGGACTATAGCAAAATTCTGGAAACTGCAGAATTGCTTTTTGCAGGTAAGTATGATAAGCTATCGCCATATAAGGAAGAATTTAGAAAATCTTGAATGATGGAGGGATAGCAAATGTTTCAGAGAATCAAAACAAAAGCAGATTTTGAGGAAATATTTCCTATTTTAGAAGAGGCTTTTCCGGTTACGGAACTGCGGGAAAAAGAAGAACAGGAAGCTTTATTGGAAGAAAAACCCTATGGGCTGTATGGCGTGCGAAACGAAGCAGGAAAATTTTGTGCAGTTGTGGCAGCGTGGGATTTGGCAGAAGATATTATATTTATAGAGCATTTTGCTGTGGAAAAAAACAGCAGAAATGGTGGTATTGGCGGAAAGATTTTGGACGCTTTTACGGATTGGTGCGGAAAAAATGTAGTGTTGGAAGTGGAACTTCCGGAAGATGATTTGAAAAAACGCCGCATTGATTTTTACAAACGTCATGGCTTTGTGTGGAATGATTACTTTTATTTGCAAAGACCTTTACGAAAAGAGCAGTCACCCATGCCGCTCAGGTTAATGACAAAGCCCATGCCTCTTGATGAGGAAAATTTTACAAGATACAAAACCTGTATTTATCATATGGTATATCAGTATGTTGAAGAAGAATAATAGGTAACAGTCTATACAAAAAAAGACATGATTTTTTGGAAAAGAATTGTGTAAAAGCAACAAATGAAAGGAAAACAAAAAAATATCATAAAAAAAAGAGGGTTTCTCTTTCTTTTAGAGAATATTACTATCAAAAGATAGAGCTGAATTTTATCGGTTTACAATGTATCGTAAAGCCTATCAGCACTTCTGAAAACAAAATCAAATCTAAAAATAAAGAAAAGGTTATTAGCCGATAAATGAAGGAGGAGATCGCGATGGTTCAGATTCTTGCAGGCGAAAAAGGGGAAGGCAAAACAAAGAAATTGATTGAAATGGCAAATGAAACGGGAAAAGCTGCAAAAGGCAGCATTGTTTTCGTAGATGATGACAACAGCCGTATGTATGATTTGCATTATAGTGTTCGTTTTGTAGATACACCGAAATTTATTATGGAGGATCCGCAGGTGTTCAGAGGCTTTTTGTGTGGAATCCTTTCTCAGAACAGCGATATCGAAAAAATTTATGTTGATGGATTAAACAATATTGTGAATAAGATCAGCGATGATGATTTTACTGAGTTTGTGGAAGAATTAGAAAAAACAGCACAAAATGCCAATATGGATATTGTGATGATTATTAGCAGAAAAACAGATCTTCTTCCAGAGGCTGTTCAAAAATATGTGATATAACAAGATTTTCTGCGCATACGTATTAAGCGCATAAAAATAAAAGCGATGGCAGATAATAAATTCGGCTATCGCTTTTATTTTATCAATGAAGAGAAACCCAACAAAAGGAAAAGTAAAGATGATGTGCCAAAGTCTGGAAACTTCTGATTATGATGGAAGAAATGATTGTATATAATCAGGAACATAGAAAAGGAAACTTTACTTTTCCCCTAGTAATGTGATAGAATATATCAATATATAATATATTGTATTCAATTTCATCATATGATTTGTGAAAAATTATCGTTTTAAAAAAATATGACAGAAAGGTGAGAGAAAAATGAACAAATTTCAAGAAATGTATCAGGCAAAAAAGAAAACACCAGAAGAAGTCGCAATGTATGTAAAATCTGGCGATGTATGTGCTTGCCCTACAGGTTTGGAAGAACCTACTGCCATTGTAGAAGCAGTAGGCGCAAGAGCAATGCGTGGTGAACTGACAGGCGTAACACACCATGCAACATTGGCAGTAAAAGGCGGCCCTTACATGAATCCTGAACTGGCTGGAAAATATGACTATGTTTCCTGGTTTACCGGTGCTCCCGGCAGAAAGGTTATACAGGATGGGATTTATACCTATATCCCTAGCAATTACAGCAATATCCCAGGCTACTGGACAAATGTACAGCCTAGACTAGATGTATTCTATGCGGAAGTATCTCCTATGGACGAACATGGTTACTTTAGCTGTGCTATGGCAGGTGCTGAAGTTGTTGCAATGCGTGACAAAGCATCTATCATTCTGTTAGATGTCAATGACCAGATGCCTCGTGTAATGGGTGATTGTCTTGTTCATATTTCTCAGGTAACAGCACTGTGTGAATCTTCAAGACCTTTGTCTGTTCTGCCTAGCGCACCTTTGTCCGATACAGACCGTAAAATTGGTCAGATGATTGCAGACGAGATTTGTGACGGATCAACATTGCAGCTTGGTATCGGCGGTGTTCCCAATGCGGTTGGTGTACTTTTGCAGGATAAGAAAGACTTGGGTATCCATACAGAAATGTTTACCGATAGCATGGTTGACCTGATTGAATGTGGTGCAGTTACAAACATGAAGAAACCTATTCATGTAGGAAAAACCGTTGCAACACTGGCTTGGGGTTCTAAGAAAATGTATGATTTTATGGACAACAACCCTGCTTTTGAAATGTACCCTGTAAGCTATACAAACAACCCTTATGTTATTGCACAGCATGACAATTTTGTATCTGTAAATGCCTGCATCGAAGTTGACCTTTTTGGTCAGGTTTGCTCCGAAAGCATTGGCACAAAGCCTTACAGTGGTTCCGGCGGTCAGCTTGACTTCGTAAGAGGTGCAAATATGTCCAAGGGTGGTAAAGGCTTTATCGCGATGACATCTACTGCAAAAGGCGGCACAATTTCTAAGATCAAACCTGTATTGACACCTGGTTCTATTGTTACTACACCTCGTACAGAAGTAGACTATCTGGTAACAGAAAATGGTATTGTACGTCTGAAAGGTCAGACAGCAAGAGCAAGAGCAAAAATGCTGATTTCTCTGGCTGCTCCTCAGTTTAGAGAAGAACTGGAATTTGAAGCAAAGAAAATGAACCTGATTATCTAAGCAACAGGCGATTATTGATAAAGAAGATTTTAAAGCTGATCAATCGGCAGTATCCCCTATTGGGATACTGCCGATTTTGTATTGTTCCATAAAATGATGAGAAAAGGAAAATATTTGCGGTTGACTGCTTATCAATTCTTTTACATATTATTAAGTATGCAGGAAGAATCATAAATTAAAATAATAAAATAAGCGATAAAATCCTCTGTTAGAAATGGGAACAGAG
>JAHHTX010000001.1 GCA_020024255.1 Anaerotignum sp. | reverse complement strand
AAATCATATTTTATAATATTTTTGCTTTTTACTTTGTTTTGTTTACATTTTTATTAAATTTACTATTATCTTCCACTTTAAAGAAAATAATCTTGGGTTTTGTTTCGTTATATTATATTTCTCCGACTTGTCAAACAATCACTTTTTCTGCATAATAGAAACACGCAGTGAAAAATTGCGTAACAGGACTTATAATGTATCACAAAACTATTTTTAAAACAGGAGGTATCGTTTATGGAGAAAAAAGTAAAATTTGTAGACATTCTCGTCATCGGTCTTGCATTATTTGCAATGTTCTTTGGCGCAGGAAATCTAATCTTCCCCCCCTATCTCGGCACAAATGCTGGTTCTGACTGGATGATTGGATTTTTGTGCTTCTTTATTGCCGATGTCGGTTTGGCTTTGGTTGCCATCATGGCAATGATTCAAAAAGGTGACGTTTCCATGCATGGTGTTACTGGTAAACTTGGTAACACAGCAGCAACGATTATCAATACTGCAATCGTATTATGTATTGGGCCATTCCTTGCTATCCCCCGTACAGCAGCTGTAACATTTGAAATGGGTATTCAGTCCCAGCCTGTACTTTCCGGTATAAATAGCTGGATTTTCGGTTTGGTTTTCTTCGGCATCACATTGTTGCTTACCATTCGCCCCTCTGCCGTTGTAGACGTAATCGGGAAATTCTTAACACCTATTTTGGTTATCTGTCTGTTGACTACAATCATTATCGGTATGGTTAATCCCATTGGGCCTATTGTAGAAACTGCAGATTTCCCTACTGTTAAAGAAGGTGTTATCCAGGGTTACCAGACAATGGACGTTCTTGCTTCCATCGTATTTGTAACCATTATCCTTTCTTCAGCAAAAGACAAAGGCTACACAGAAAAGAAAACCACTATGAACGTTGTTATGGGTTCTTCTGTTGTCGCTGCAATCGGTCTGTTCATCATCTATGGTGGTCTTGCATTCTTGGGTGCTACAACATCTGCAGGCGGCTTTGAAGGTCTTGGTCAGGCACAACTCGTAGTTGCTATCGTTAAGAGCCTCATCGGTGATGCTGGCGTATGGCTTTTAGGTGTTATTGTATTCTTTGCCTGCTTGACTACAGCCATCGGTTTGACATCTTCTGTTGCTTCCTACTTCAAAGATTTGACAAAGGGCAAGATTTCTTACGAAAAGATGGTTATTATCACAGTTGTATTCAGCTACATCGTATCCAATTTCGGACTTGACAAAATCATCAGCATTGCAGCACCTATTCTGTCCTTGCTGTACCCCGTTATTTTGGTTATGATTATTCTGACATACTTCCACAAGCAGATTCATAACGACAACATCTATATCTTTGCTTCCATTGCTGCTCTCATTGTCAGTGCTTTGGATATTTTGGCAGGTTATCCTTTCGGTTCCGCTTTCATGTTCATCAAAAAGCTGCCATTGGCTGAATTCCAGTTCAGCTGGATTATCCCTGCTGTTATTGCCGGTATTATCGGTAAATTTGTTCCTCCCATCAGAAAGAATAACTAAGCACAGCATATTCTTTAACGGAGTTACATAAGTACATAACAGAAAATCAGACACCGTAAAACAAGTATCTGCTTCTTTTACGGTGTTTTTTTGTCCCTCTTTCTTTGTCATAGGACAGAGTAAAAATACATATATTTCTTATGAGTATGTATTTAGAGGAGTGCTTCTTTTGAAAAGCTATATTGAGGAGCGGGCCGTGGAAGTTGCAAAGTTCATGATACACACCAATGCAACCGTCAGAGAAACAGCCAAGAAATTCGGCATAAGTAAATCTACGGTTCATAAAGATATTACCGACCGTGTGGAAAAAATAGATCCAGAACTTGCAAAATCCGTTCGGCGTGTATTGGAAGTCAACAAAGCAGAACGTCATATTCGAGGCGGCATGGCAACAAAAGAAAAATATCTTCATCGCTTTCCCTAACAATGAAAACAGATGACGATGCAAATACATCCCATACTCTGTAAAAAGAAAGCAGAGCAAAAGAAAAAGACAACGGTAAAGTCATCTCCGTTGTCTTTTTTTATGCCTCTTCTTCTGTTCTCCGTTTAGCTGCATTGAATACTGCACCCATCAGCATTGTTGTAGTACTGCAATTCAGCCATACGAAAAAAGCAATAATCACACCAATAGAACCATATAAGAAAGAATACCGCCCCATATTCTCTGTATAATAGGTAAATCCCCAAGAAAACAATATCCAAACACACATCGATAAAGCCGCTCCCGGCAAAATATAGCGTGCCGGCTGTCTTTGAAAAGGAGAAAAGAAATAATAGGCACAAAGCAGAAAAAATAACGCACCTGCCATAGATAGAAAACGCAAGCTCGCCCATTTTGCAATAAACGTTTCTGACAAGGGAATAAACTGTCCTACAAAATGCAATACATTTTCCCCAAAAATCAATAAAAGCAATACGACCGGAATTGCGATAATGGTCAATATACTCAATCCGATAATGGGCAGCCATATTTTTTTTCCAGAACGGGGGCAGCCATAAATTTCTCCTACTACACCAACCAAATTGGAAATTGCCCGCAGAGGAAACCAAATGGTAAAAATCAAGCCCAATGTCAAAATCGTTCCACTACTGTTTTCCGTTACATGAAGAATGGCAAGATTCAAAAGGGAAATGACATCATCAGGTAAAAAATGGGCAAAATCCCCTTCCAGAGAAATCATTGGCAAATGCAGCACCCCTAAAAGAGAGGTGACAAAAATCAGAAAGGGAAACAAAGCAAACAAAAGGTAATATACCATTGCTGCCGCAGTCCGCCCAATATTATGGGTAAAATATCCTTGTATGGTCAGCAGCAGGGTTTTCTGCCACCCTGACTTCTTTTCTATCCACTTTTCCAAACGACGCATAGACTATCCCCTCTTTTTCGCTTGTATACCATAAGTAATCCGTAAGAGAACCCTTTCCGGCACAAACCGCTGTATGATATATGCCACTTTTGTTACAATATCTGGCAATACAAACGGCTTCCCTTTGAAAACACCATCCAAACCTGCTTTTGCTGCCCTTTTTGGGGAAATGCCTTTCATCGACTGTTTCACATGGGCACGCTTCTGGAATCCTGTCTGTATGGAAGCAGGGCAAAGTGCAGAAATATGCACATGACTTCCTGCCTGTCGTAATTCCTCATATATCCCCTCTGTCATCCTCAGCACATAATTCTTTGTGGCATAATAAGATGTCATCAAGGGCCCTGCCAAAAAGCCAGCGGAAGATGCCACGTTGAGGATATATCCAGTATCTCTTTTCCGAAAATCCCGCAAAAAAAGATAAGTCAAAATATGGACTGCTCGTACATTCACCTCTAGCATAGAAAGCTGTGTTTCCAAAGATATTTCCGAAAACTCTCCCAAAGCTCCAAAACCTGCATTATTGATGAGTAAATCAACATTTTCTGCCTTTACCGTTTCATAAAGCCGAAAACAATCTGCTTCCTTTGACAAATCCACCTCCACAATCTGCACAGGCACAGGCAGCTTTTTCTGAATCTGCTGCATTTTTCTGCTGTCACGGCTTGCCAAAATCAAGCTCCAGCCTTCTTTTGCCAAAAGCAGAGCCATTTCTCTGCCAATTCCACTGGTTGCACCTGTAATCAATGCCTTCACACCATCGCCTCCTTTTCCTCCATTATATCCATTTCTATTACAAATAGCAGTATCATTTTTAAAATTCACGAAATCCTTTTCCGACAAAAAAGAAGTATTCTGCCACATTGCGACAAAATACCTCTTTTTTTGCACGATCACATGGCTACTCAATGCCCTTTATGCTTAGCTTTCCGTTTTTCCTGCTGCAAAACAAATTTACGTTTTTTCTCTGTCTCTTTCTGTGCCTTGGAAACCGTTTTCCGCATTTTTTTATTCTGCTCTCTTTGTGCCTGCAACGCCTGCTGTGCCTTTGTGCTGACACCTTTTTGCATTTCTTTTTGTACAAGCCGTTGCATCCGTTTTGGATTTTTCGCCTTCTCTTTTGGCAGACAGCACTGTACAGATGGGCTAAACACAAGATTTTTCCATTGTAGACATAAAAATTCTATAATTTCTCCATCTTTTGGCTCTGCGCCGAATGTAATTTTGCAGACCGCATACCTGCCCTTTTCATTCCGCTCATAAAGCCCTACCCAAAAGGGAGATTCAAAGTATACTGTCAGTTTCGCCATGATTTTGTCCATATTCTGTTCCTCCTTTAATTTAAGCAATCACAGAGAATGGACAACCAAAGGAGGCAGGTTACTGACAGCAGACTTTCTTCTGCTGTGTCCGGACTACCGACCGAACTGTGTTTTTATCTCTGTATAGTTCAGTATAGCACAAAAAGCAGAACAAAACAGCCTTTTCCAAAAGAAAAGGACAGGCAAAACGCTGTCCCTTTCTCGAATCGTATGATTGTTTTTTTACTTGATTTGTTCAGCCAGAACTTCTTTTGCTTTTTCCAAAGCATCTGCAATCTTCGATACATCTTTTCCGCCTGCCTGTGCCATATTGGGGCGACCGCCACCACCGCCACCGCAGACACCTGCTGCTGCTTTAATGACATTACCTGCGTGTACGCCTTTTTTCACCACATCATCTGTTGCCATGGCAAGGAGGTTCACTTTGCCATCTTTTCCGCTTGCCAGTACCACAACACCGCTGCCCAGTTTATTTTTCAACTGATCGCCCATGGTACGCAGTGCATTGCCATCCATATCCTTGACTTCTGCTGCCAAAACCGCTACGCCGTTGATTTCTGTCTTTTTCTGCAAAATTTCTTCAGCTGCACCACCTGCCATTTTTGCTTTCAGCTTTTCCAATTCTTTTGCTGTTTCTTTTTGTTCTGCCAAAAGCTGTTCCAGCCTTGCTGTCAGATTCTCAGGTGTGGTTTTCACAATTCGGCACGCTTCTTTAATGGTATCTTCCTGTGCACGATAATAATGGAGTGCTTCTATACCCGTTACGGCTTCAATACGTCTTACCCCTGCGGCAACACCATTTTCAGAAAGAATCTTGAAAGAGCCGATTTGTGCTGTATTATGCAAATGTGCGCCACCGCAAAGTTCAATGCTGTAACCACCCATATCTACCACACGAACCACATCGCCATATTTTTCTCCAAACAATGCCATTGCACCCATATCTCTTGCTTCATCTAAAGACATTTCTGCCGTTTTAACATCATAGGCTGCAAAAATCGCATCGTTGACCAGTTTTTCCACTTCCAAAATTTCTTCCGGTTTCATTGCTGCAAAGTGTGTGAAGTCAAAACGCAGTCTTTCGCTGCTGACATAAGAACCTGCCTGTTCCACGTGAGTACCCAAAACAGTACGCAGTGCCTGATGAAGCAAGTGGGTTGCACTGTGGTTTCTGGCAGATGCCAAACGATATGCTTCATCTTTCATTGCACAAGCTGTTTCGCCTACTTTGATGTTTCCTTCCGTCACCTGTCCTATATGGGCAATTTTGCCACCGACAACTTTAATACAGTCTGTTACCTGTACTTTACCGCCTTCTGTCTTGATTACACCATGGTCACCTACCTGACCGCCGCTTTCTGCATAGAAAGGTGTCCGATTCAAAAATACAGATACACTATCCCCAGCATTTGCTGTATCACATAAAGTATTGTTGGCAACCAATGCCAGAATTTTTGCATCTGCCACATCGGATACATCATATCCAGCAAAAACGGTTTCCATTTCTACGGGCAATTCATGATAAACGGTTTCTTCTGCACCCATATAATTGGATTTTGCTCTTGCCAAACGGGCTCTGTCCTTCTGCTCCTGCATTTCCTTCTCAAAAGCAGCCTCATCAATTTCCATGCCTTCTTCTTCCAGAATTTCCTTTGTCAAATCC
This sequence comes from Anaerotignum sp., assembly GCA_020024255.1. Lineage (GTDB taxonomy): Bacteria > Bacillota > Clostridia > Lachnospirales > Anaerotignaceae > Anaerotignum. Next base: position 61,913 of record JAHHTX010000001.1, on the reverse strand, counting down.
ACAGGGAAACCATAGGTATCATACAGACGGAAGGATTTTTCGCCGCTCATGGTTTTAATGCCTGCTGCTTTCATTTCCTCCATATCTGCCTTTAAAATTTCCATGCCTTTATCAATGGTTTTATAGAAACTGTTTTCTTCTACAGAAAGAATTTTAAAAATATAGTCTTGTTTTTCCACCAATTCCGGATAAGCCGCTCCACTGCAAGCAATAACCGACTTGGAAAGTTCAGCCAAAAATTCACCGTTAATGCCCAAAAGTTTTCCATGGCGTGCTGCACGACGGAGCAAACGGCGAAGTACATAACCTCTGCCTTCATTGGACGGAAGCACACCGTCTGCCGTCATCACGGTAACAGAGCGGATATGATCTGTAATTACACGAACAGAAACATCTGCTTTATGGTCTTTTCCGTATGTTACGTTTGCTTTTTTGCATACTGCATCTCGAATAGACTTTACTGTATCCACGTCAAAGATAGAGTCCACGCCCTGCAAAATAGTTGCCATACGTTCCAACCCCATACCGGTATCCACATTTTTCTGTGCCAACTCTGTATAAGTACCGTCTTCTTCTGCATTAAACTGTGTCAACACCAGATTCCAGAACTCCATATAACGGTCACAATCGCAGCCAACACCGCAGGTCGGACTGTCACAGCCATATTCTTCGCCACGGTCATAGTAAATTTCCGTACAAGGGCCACAAGGACCTGTGCCATGTTCCCAAAAGTTGTCCTCTTTTCCCAGCTTGACAATACGGTCAGCCGGAATACCTACTTTTTGCTTCCAGATTTCCCCTGTTTCTTCATCATCTTCATAAATGGTCACATAGAGCTTGTCCTCCGGAATTTCTATTACCTTAGTCACAAATTCCCATGCCCAAGGAATAACTTCTTCTTTAAAATAATCACCAAATGAAAAGTTGCCCAACATTTCAAAAAAAGTGCCATGACGTGCTGTTTTTCCCACGTTATCAATATCCCCTGTACGGATACATTTCTGACAGGTTGTCACACGCTTGCTAGGAGGAATTTCCTGTCCTGTGAAATAGGTTTTCAAAGGTGCCATACCAGAGTTAATCAAAAGCAAACTATTATCATTATGCGGTACAACGGGAAAACTCTGTAAACGCAGATGCTCCTTGCTTTCAAAAAATTTCAAAAATGTTTCTCTAATTTCATTTACGCCTAATTTTTTCATATAGAACCTCCTTCAAAATAAAAACGCCCCTGACACAATTGTCGGGGACGGATTTTCCGCGGTACCAGCCTTATTACATTTCCGAAAAAATGCCACTTGTGCCCTTCATGCAGGCTTACGCTTTGACATATTCTCCGCCTACTTCTTTTCCTAGCGTTTTCTATATTGATTTTGTTTTTATTATAAGAGAGCAAATCTGCCTTTGTCAAGGCATAAAGCGGATTTTTTCCGAAAAAAGAACCCTCCCCAAAGAGAGGGTTCTTTTCCTGTCACTTTGTTTTGTAAATTTACTGTTCGCTGATGTCTACTACTTCATAGCCAGCATCTGTCACAGCTTGTATGAGTGTTTCATCTGTCACCTCTTTTGCAAGGGAAACCGTTGCACTCTTGTCTTCCAAACTGACTTCTGCACGAACACCATCTATGTCATTCAGTGCCTTTTCTACTCTACCTGTGCAGTGTCCGCACATCATTCCTTCAATTTTCAATACTTTTTTCATTTTAATCTCCTCCTTTTGTTCTATAGGGGTTTGCATAGAATTTTGTATTTTTGCTGCCTCTGTATTCTGCTCCACTTTCGCTTTTGCAAAGCGAGGACGGAACATTTTCAGCCGCAGAGCATTGCCAACCACAAAAGCAGAGCTGAAACTCATGGCTGCCGCTGCAAACATGGGGTTTAATTTCCACTGGAACAAGGGATAGAATACCCCTGCTGCCAAAGGAATCCCACAAACATTATAGAAGAATGCCCAAAACAGGTTCTGTTTGATATTGCGAATGGTGGCATGGCTCAACTCCACTGCCGTTACCGCATCCATCAAATCACTTTTCATCAGGATAATATCCGCAGATTCCATAGCAACGTCCGTGCCTGCACCAATGGCAATGCCTACATCGGCACGCATCAGTGCAGGGGCATCGTTGATGCCGTCCCCAATCATAGCAACCTTTCTTCCTTCTTCCTGCAAGCGGCGTACTTCTCTCTCTTTATCCTGCGGAAGTACCTCCGCTACCACATGAATTCCCAGTTGGTCTGCAATCGCCTGTGCCGTCCGTTTGTTATCCCCTGTCAGCATAACCACATCTATGCCCATCTGATGGAATGCGTCCACCGCATCCTTGCTGGTAGGCTTCAATGTATCTGCTAAAGCGGCAATCCCAAGGAATATACCGTCCTCAGCAAAAAACAAAGGTGTTTTTCCCTGTTCTGCCAGTGTAGTAGCTTTTTCTGCAAAATCGCCCAAATCAATGTTGTGTTCTTCCATCATTTTCAGGTTGCCCGCCAGAATGTGCTTTCCTTCTACGTCGGCTTCTATGCCTTGTCCGGCAGTGGCAGACAGGTTTTCGCCCTTGGGAATATCAATCTCCCTTTCTTTGGCGTATTGAACAATCGCTTCTGCAAGGGGGTGTTCGGAAAGTTCCTCCACAGCTGCCACTTGTTTCAGGAAATGGTTTCTAAGAATTCCTTTCGCCAAAACCACATCGGTAACAATGGGTTTTCCTTCTGTCAATGTTCCTGTTTTATCCAGAACCACTGTTTTTACCTGATGGGCAATTTCAAGGCTTTCTGCCGATTTTACCAAAATTCCGTACTCTGCTCCTTTTCCTGTGCCAACCATAATCGCTGTAGGTGTTGCCAGACCAAGTGCACAAGGGCAGGATATAACAAGCACTGCAATACCAATGGAAAGGGCAAAAGAGAATGGTTTATTTCCTGCCACAAACCAAATGATGCTTGCCAGAAGTGCAATACAGATAACTGTCGGCACAAAAATACCACTCACCTTATCTGCCAGTTTTGCAATTGGTGCCTTAGAAGCACTTGCATCCTCTACTAGAGCAATAATCTGAGATAAAGTTGTGTCACTGCCAATACGGGTTGCCTGCATTTTAAAGTAACCACTCTTATTGACCGTTGCACCAATAACCGTATCTCCAACCTGTTTTTCCACAGGAATACTTTCCCCTGTAATCGCACTTTCGTCCACAGCAGAAAATCCTTCAATAACTGTGCCATCTACTGGCACACTCTGCCCAGGGCGTACCACAACGATATCATCTATGCGTACCTGTTCTACAGGAATTTCCTGTTCTTTACCATTTCTGATTACCGTAGCTGTTTTAGGTGCCAAATCCATAAGCTTACTGATTGCCTCAGAAGTTTTTCCTTTGGAACGGGCTTCCATGTATTTCCCGACTGTTATCAAAGTCAAGATCATGGCTGCCGATTCAAAATAAAGTTCCATCGCATAGTGGTGTGCTGATGCACCATCACCACGTCCCATATAGAATGCCATGGCATAAATTGCAAAGACACTGTAAACCACAGCTGCCACTGAGCCAAGGGCAATAAGAGAATCCATGTTGGGTGCTTTATGCCACAACGCCTGAAATCCCACCACATAATATTTCTTATTGATAATCAATACCGGAATGGTCAAAAAGAGTTGTGTCAATGCAAATAGCATCACATTGTTTTCGCCCACCAAGATGGAAGGCAACGGAGCTCCCATCATATGTCCCATGGAAATGTAAAACAACGGAATTAAAAAGCAGAATGACGCAATGAGCCGTTTTTTCATATGCTTCATTTCCTCTGCCGCAACATTTTTCGGTGCCCCTTGGGACTTTGTTTCCCCCTGTACCGAAGCACCATAGCCTCCGCTTTGTACTGCACCGATAATGTCCTGTATGCCTAGCTTGTCTTTGTCATATTCCACTACCATGCTGTTTTGCAGCAGATTGACGTTGACATGTTGCACACCTTCCAGCTTATTCACGCTTTTTTCCACATGGGCGGAGCAGGCAGAGCAGGTCATACCTGTCACATCAAACTTTTGTTTCATGTCTTTCCACCTCTTTCAGTTAGTCATAGAAAACTTCTTGTTTCCTAGTCATTTTATCCCTTTTTCTTTCTTCTGTCAATGACTAAGTCACATAAGGAGATTTCCGCAAAATAAAAAAGCTGTTTCCCTTATTCTGCATATAAATTTGCAAAATATACAAACAGCCTTTCCCATTGCATGATACTTTTTGCATCAGCCTTGCATCTGTATCAAATACTGCTGCAAAAGCTGCTCCATATCATCATAACTTTCCATATGATTCATTTTTCCCCGCAATTCAGATGCACCTTTCAATCCTTTCATATACCACGCCATATGTTTCCGCATTTCTCGTACTCCAATATAATCCCCTTTATATTCTATAAGCATACGGGCATGACGCAGAGCAAGGGAAACCTTTTCTTCTGCGGAAGGCTCCGGCAAAAGTTCTCCTGTTTTCATATAATGGAGAATCCGTTTGAATATCCAAGGATTGCCTTGTGCTCCTCTGCCTACCATAATGGCATCGCAACCTGTTTCCGTAAAGAGTGCTTTTGCATCTTTCGGTGTAAAAACATCTCCATTCCCAATAACCGGAATAGATACTGCCTCTTTTACCTGTCGAATAATCTCCCAATCTGCCTTACCACTGTAGTACTGTTCTCTTGTCCTACCATGTACCGCTACAGCAGATGCACCGTTTGCCTCGGCAATTTTCGCAATTTCCACTGCGTTAATATGGGCATCATCAAAGCCCTTCCGAAATTTAATGGTAACAGGTTTTCTTTGGCTCTCTACGAGAGATTTTACAATTTCTCCAACCAACTTCGGTGTTTTTGTCAACGCACTGCCTTCTCCATTTTTTACAATCTTCGGGGCAGGACATCCCATATTCACATCAATAATATCAAAGGGATAAGGCTCTATTTTCTTTGCCATTTCCCCCAAAATCTTCGGGTCAGAGCCAAAAAGCTGAATTGCCGTTGGGCGTTCTTTTTCCTCTACCTGTAATAGTTCTGTTGTATTTTTATTATCGTACAAAATCCCCTTTGCACTGACCATTTCAGAGTACACCAATCCACAGCCCATTTCCTTGCACAACACACGAAAGGGCAAATCTGTTACTCCAGCCATAGGTGCTAAAAATACATTGTTTTCCAATTCCAATGTTCCAATTTTCATACTGTCTCCTTTGCACAAAAAGGGGAGTACTTCAGGCTCTGCCCGATGCAACTCCCTGTACATTTCTATTTTTTGTTGTATCTCACTTGTTTTTCTGATACAGGATGTTTAATCCCTTCAACGTCAAAACAGGGTCGAGGACATCAAATATCTCTTTATCCGGATCAATGACTCTGGCAAGTCCTCCTGTCGCAATAACCTTCATCTCTGGCAGATTCAATTCTTTTTTCAAACAGTCAATGATATAAATGGTCTGTCCGATATGCCCCAGCACCAAACCTGCTTGAATACTGCCAATGGTATTCTTGACCACAATGGACTTGGGTTTTTTAATTTCGATTTTCGGAAGCTGTGCCGACCGTTTGTTGAGGGCTTCGGCACAAATGGAAATACCGGGAGTAATAAATCCCGTAATAAACTCCGATTTATCATTGATAACGTCAAAGGTATTGGCAGTACCGTAGTCAATAACAAGGGCAGGGCCGCCGTAAATTTCATTAACCGCCACCATATCCACAATTCTGTCTGCACCAACAGCTTTGGGATTATCCCGTTTAATGAGAATCCCCGTTTTCATACCTGATGATACAATCATCGGCTCTATATTCAGATATTTTCGTATTCCTTGTGTCAAAGAATACATAATATCCGGTACTACAGAAGAAATAATAACCCCATCAATACTGTTTGCCTCAATATCAGAATGATCAAACAAAGAATGAATCAAAATACCCGTTTCATCGGCAGTACCAATTCCACACGTTGCCATACGCCAACATTTAATCAGCTTATTGTTCTGGTATACCCCCAATACATAGTTGGTATTTCCCACGTCTATGACCAAAAGCATTTTGTTTCCTCCCTATCTCTTCTTCCGATTCTTTTCATATAAAAGGCGCAGTCCTTTCAGTGCCAAAACAGGGTCATATACATCGAAAATCTCACCTTTTTCATCAATAACCTTTGCAAGTCCCCCTGTTGCAATAACCTTGGCGTGTTCCATGTGCAGTTCTTTCCGAATCTGTTCAATGATATAGATGGTTTCTCCGATATGCCCCAGTACAAGCCCTGCCTGTATGCTGTCCACTGTATTCTTCGTCATATAACTGTCAGGATGTTTGATTTCAATTTTAGGAAGCTGTGCCGCATTCCCTGTCAAAGCATCGGCACAAATCTGTACACCGGGAGCAGTGATACCAGTCAAAAACTCTCCTTCTTCGCTGATCACATCAAAGGTGGTTGCTGTACTGTAATCTATGACAATGGCAGGGCCACCATAAATTTTATAAGCTGCTACCAGATTGATAATTCTGTCTGTCCCCATTTCCTTAGGGTTTTCCATCCGCAGGTTAATCCCTGTTTTCATACCTGCACGAACCACCATAGGCTCAAGATTCAGATACTTTCGGATAGCACTCAAAAGGGAATACATGACATTCGGTACAACCGAAGACACAATAACGGCATCTATTTCATGGATAGATACATCTGAATGTTGAAAAAGCATTCTAAGCATCATACCTGTTTCGTCGGAGGTACGGTTGTTCCAAGTTGTCAAACGCCAGTTTGCCACTAATTTTTCCCCATCAAATACACCCAAGTTGCTGTTTGTATTGCTAACATCAATAACTAAAATCATAACTGTGTTTCTCTCCCATATCTTTTAGAAAATACGGAAAAACCCGTATTCTGAATTTCTCTGTTTCCGGCTGCAAAATATATCTACACGCAATTTATCGTCTTTTATGGATTGCCTGTCCCAAAGCTTTGGAGATAATGCCACCCAAAACACAGCTTGCAGGCATTTCCAAAAGACCATTAAGCCCGATGAATGCACCCACAAAGAACAAAGGATTTAGATTTCCCAAAGATTCGTTGATACCCTGAATAAACGCAGTGTGCCAAAAACAAAGCAAAAGCATTCCCATAAAGAATACTGTATTCAAAAATGCCGCTGTGAATCCCCCTGCAAAATAGCAGACAGTGTTGGTGCGGTCTATTTTTTTATAAAGCAAAAACAAATTCCCTGTGAGCCATCCCATGCACATTCTTGTGGGAACACACAGCAAAAAAGTGAAAAATGGATTGATATTTAAAAGTGTGGCAGTAAACCATGATGCACCTGTAAGTGCCTGATAAAAGCTTGTCACACCAAATATCAAGCCAAGGAACATACCCGCTTTGGGTCCAATAACCATAGCACCAATGGCAACAGGCACCATCATCAACGAAATATCCAGACCAAAGGTATGAAAATACCCAAGAGGGGTAAAAGACATGACAAGAAGCACACCCAGCAGCAACCCAATTCCCGTCATCTCTTTTGTTGTCAATTTTGTTCTCTTTTTTATGGTTTTTACAGAAGTTTCCGATTCATGCAAAACCATATCCTCTGCACCATCATGCAGTTGCTCTTTCATCGTTTTCTCCTTTCATTCTCACTCTTAACATAGATGTCAGACTACTTGGTATTTTGGGTTTTACCATGGCAACATGAAGAAAAGTATATTTACTCCATATACGAGATAACATCTTTTCCTGTTTGCTCTTATGATACATAACCTTTTTTCATTATATCAGCAAATAAGATTATTACAACATTTTTTTCTGTTTTGCGACAGGATTTCACTGTGCTTTTCCTGCCTTTTCCAGAAGTTCTTTTTTGATTGCCTCGCCCTCCTCCGTAAAATAGACAGCATACCACAATTCCAAGGCACGGAGCAATTCCTTCTTTTCCCGCTGAATCCGCTTGATTTCCAGTTCTGCCCCAATTTCATCAAAGTCAAAATCATCTTCTTGCCGCACTGTTTCAAAATACAGTTTACCTTCCTCTGTAAATCCCATCAAGAAGGTACAGCATAATTTCTGTGCCATAACCACACAAATAATACGCACTTCCTCTTGTATACTTTCGGGAAGTTCTTGAAATTCCTTTTCCAAAAAATACTTCTGCTCTGCATAACTTGCTGCTGCCAAAACCTTATTTGCCATTTTCCATCACTCCTCGAATACTCACTTCTCCCGAAAACACAACTTCTTCTTTTCCATTGTCCAATCGTTTGACCACAAGTTCCCCTTCCGGTGTCACGTCCATTGCCATTGCTGTGAAACTTTCCTTGCCTGTCACACAGACTTCTTTGCCCATTGTTATGCACCGCTTGCGGTATTCCCCAATAAGGGGTGCAAAACTGCCTGCCTGCAAAAAGATATCATAATAGTTTTCCAATTTCTTCATTATGGCTTGTACCAAATACCTTCTGGAAAATGTCTTGCCGCTTTCCAGAAGCAGGGAAGTTGCAATGCCGTCCAGTTCCTCAGGAAATGTCTTTGTATTCACATTGATACCGATTCCCAAAATCACAAAATTCACCTGACTGATTTCACAATCCATCTCCGTTAAAATGCCTACTGCTTTTTTCCCATTGATTAAAATATCATTGGGCCATTTAATCCCTGCTTTAAGTCCCGTTTCTTCTTCAATGGCATCTGCCACAGCAAGACCTCCAAGAAGTGTCAGCATAGGTGCTTCCGCAGGCTGAATGTGTGGCCGCAGCAAAAGACTCATCCAAATACCTGTACCCATAGGTGATTTCCATGCTTTTCCCCGTCTGCCTCTGCCTGCCGTCTGTTTTTCTGCCACAGCAAGAGTACCTTCCTCGCAGCCTTCCAGTGCCAAAGTACGAATACAGTCGTTGGTTGTGCTGACTTCTTTATAAAAATGCACTGAGCGTCCCATTCGTTTTGTTTCCATACCCTCTTCCAATGCACGCTTGTTATACACCATATCTCCACCCAAAAGCCGATACCCTTTGTTGGATACCGCCTCAATTTCATAGCCTTCCTTTCGCAGCTTTTGAATTTCTTTCCAAACAGCAGCACGAGATACGGAAAGCTGTTCTCCCAATTTTTCTCCGGAAACATAATCCGATGACTTTTTTAAAATATCTAATATCTGCTTCATCCTTACCCCTCCTATTTTCTTACCCCCATAAAGAAAAAGCGAGTTTTTCTTGCCTTTTGTCAAAAAAGGCATGGGGATAACACCCTTGTACCTTTTCCGAAATGACAGAAACTCTCGCTTTTCATGCAAGGATTTTTACGGTTTCCTCGTTTTTCAATCCTTTTTATTGCTTTGCTTTTTCTTTGACACGGCTCATAAATTTTTTCAATTCTATAATTGCACGTCCATGGGTGCCTTCACAGATTTTATCTATTTCATCATAAGCCTTTACATGGAAAGTCAGCAGCTTTCCGTTTACCTCTTTCAGTTCTGTTACCACACGCACCTTCATACCAACTGGTGTTGCAGCCATGTGCTTAAAGTCAAAATCTGTACCGACCGTTTCCCAGCCTTCCGGCAGGAAAGGTGCAACTGTACCGATTGCTGTGTTTTCAATCCATGCCAACAGTGCGGGAGTAGCACATACAGGAACATGGACATCACCGAACTGTTCTGCCGTATCACTTTCTTCTACGATATATTCTCTTTCGTAACTCATACCAGGCACAATGTTATTAAAATCCATATTAAACTTCTCCTTCTGTGTCTTTTTTGATATCAACTTTTATTTCCTCTGCATCTTCTGCTTCAGACGTTTCCTGCTCTGATTTTTCTGCTTCGTCTTGCTTTTCTTCAGGGACTACGTTTAAAATCTGTTCACGAACAGATTCATCAAAGAGCCTTCTAAATTCCTCGCCTGTTACCTTTTCTTTTTCCACCAGAAGTTTTGCAGATGCGTGGAGTACCTGCATATTTTCTTCCAGAATCCGTTTTGCATCTTCATAAGCACCTGTGACAATGCGTTTTACTTCATCATCAATGGTTGTTGCCACAGCTTCACTGTAGTTTCTGGTATGTCCCCAATCTCTGCCAATAAAGACTTCGTCATTGTCTTCACCGAACTGGATAGGGCCCAAAATATCACTCATCCCATACTTTGTGACCATGTTTCTTGCTATAGATGTGGCACGCTCAATATCATTAGATGCACCTGTTGTAATATCTTTGATGACCAGTGCCTCTGCTGCACGTCCACCCAAAAGACTAACAATGTCTTGTTCCATATACTTCTTCGTCATGTACATCTTATCCTCGCCAGGCAGAGGCATAGTATAACCACCTGCCATTCCTGTAGGAATGATGGAAATACTGTGTACTGGATCAAGTTCACTGAGTTTTTCAAAAAGGATTGCATGACCACTTTCGTGATATGCGGTAATATATTTTTCTTTGTCAGAAATGACACGGGTTTTCTTTTCTGTACCCACACCAATTTTGATCAGTGCTTTTTGGATTTCCGCCATATCAATCTGCTTCTTGCCATCTCTTGCAGAAAGCAGAGCTGCTTCGTTAAGCAAGTTGGCAAGGTCTGCCCCTGTAAAGCCTGATGTTGTCTGTGCCACGACTTTCAAATCAACCTCATCACTCAAAGGCTTACCTTTGGAATGCACACGCAAAATCGCTTCTCTGCCCTTTACGTCAGGTCTGCCCACATAAACCTGCCTATCAAAACGACCGGGTCTTAAAAGAGCAGGGTCAAGAATATCCGCACGGTTGGTTGCTGCAATAATAATCACACTTTCGTTAATACCAAAACCGTCCATTTCCACCAAAAGCTGGTTCAATGTCTGTTCTCTTTCATCGTGGCCGCCACCAACACCTGCACCTCTGCGTCTGCCAACAGCGTCAATTTCATCAATGAATACAATACTGGGCGAATTTTTCTTTGCCTGTTCAAAAAGGTCACGGACACGAGATGCACCCACACCCACAAACATTTCTACAAAGTCAGAACCGGAAATACTGAAAAAGGGCACTTGTGCTTCCCCTGCCACAGCTTTTGCCAAAAGGGTTTTACCTGTTCCCGGAGGGCCTACCAAAAGGACACCTTTGGGGATTCTTGCACCCAAATCCGTAAACTTTTTGGGATCTTTCAAAAACTGTACCAATTCTTGTAATTCCGCTTTTTCTTCGTCACAACCTGCTACATTTTCAAATGTAACCTTGTTTTTGTCATCTACGTTCATTTTCGCCTTGCTCTTGCCGAAAGATGCCATCTTTCCGCCGCCACCGCCCTGCATTCTGCCGAACAGCACCATAAAGATAATGACCATAATCACTACCATAATCAAGGAAGGCAATATAGCAGAAAAGATACTCTGCTTTTCCAATTCTTTGGAAACCACCTGCATATCACTGCCTTTTTTGGGCAGTTGGTTTGCCTCTTCCATAAACGTGGATAAACTAGGTAAATTAACGGTTACTTTCTTTCCATCATCCAGCACAGCCTCTGCTCTACCGAAATCAGATACTTCAGAGCTCTTTGTAATTTCCAGTTTCTTGATTTTGTCCTGTTCCAAATCAGACATCAAATCACTGTAGGTATATGCTTTTACTTCTTTGACAGATGGTTTTACGCCTTCTCCGGTGAAAACCAAAACCGCCATAATGATGACAAATATCAGCCCGTATAATCCAATTGACCGCCAATATTTTTTCAAGAGATTCCCCCCTATATTCTGCAAAATTTAAACATAACGGTTACCATATGTTGAGAAATACAACATATCAGTTTATGATTGTACCACACTTTTAAAAAAAACGCAACGTCACTTTTCAAGGAAAAGCAAACATAAATTGCCGTTTTTTTCACTTTTTCAAAGGCAGTAACAATCTCAACTGAAAAAGCACCTCTGCCAGTTCAACTTTCTGCATATGGTGCTTATTCTATCGTATATCTTATTCTTCATCAAAATGAAGGATACCCACAAAGTTCAGATTTCTGTATTTTTGTGCATAATCAAGACCATATCCCACCACAAAAGCATCAGGAATGGTAAAACCGACATAGTCTACAGGTACTTCTGCCACTCTGCGATCAGGTTTGTCCAAAAGAGTCATTATTTTGAATTTTTTGGGTTTTCTTTCCAAAAGCAGCTTTCTCAGGTGGCTCAATGTTCTGCCACTGTCAATAATATCTTCCACCAAAAGCACGTTTTTGCCTGCAATATCCACATCCAAATCCATATTGATTTTGATTTTGCCGCTGCTTTCCGTACCATCTCCATAACTGGATACATCCATAAAGTTCATGGTAACAGGCATAGGCAGTCTTTTCGCAATCTCAACCAATGTCACTACGCTGCCTTTTAAAACACAAACCAGTTCTACAGACTCACCTTCAAATTCTGCCCCAATTTCTTTTGCCATTTCGTCCAGACGCTTCCCAATTGCCTCAGCAGAAATCATGGTTTCAATTCTTTCCTTCATCTTTGTATAACCTCCGTACTTGTACCGATAAAAATTGCTTTGTTTCATCATTCGCCAGATAAAAAGGAGAAACATACCGCCCCAAAATCCAAATGACCTGACTGCCTGTGGCAACAAGCAGTGCCAAGTCCCGCTCTTGTCTTGGTATCTTTCTGTCAATAAAATAATCTTTAAGTTTTTTGCTGCCTTCTTTTAGGTAAATACGATCACCCTGTTTCCGACTACGGCAGCATAATACTTGTTTTATTTTATCATAATCAAATACATTCGTATAGTCATCTGCGGAAAAAACGACATTTTTTTCTGTAGAAAGCGAAGTTTCCACCAAAACCCCTGCCTCGGGAATAACCGTCTGTCCGTTTTGTGGCAGGACATAGGAAAAACCAGATGGCTGTTTTTCTTTTTTTTGTTTTGCCAATATCAGTGTTTTATATGCGTTTTCCGCCTGTACTCCCTTTGGTAAATTGATTTTTTTTCCTGTTTCTTTTTTGAGGAGAGAGAGCAGGTCTGCAATATGTGCAGCAGAAATATTCCTCAAACTGCCATAAACGCTTTCCAAAGCCATGCGGAGTACACGTTTCTGCATAGCGGGATGGAGTGCCAAAATTGCATTTCTGTCCAATGTCATGGGATTTTTCGAAAGAAGCACCCTTTCCAAATATTTTTTCCCTTCTTCCATGAAAAAATCGTTTTCCTCTGCCAAGAGAGCTGCTGTTTGTGCCAAATGCAGTGTACTGCCTTCGTGAACGGTTTCCAAAAGAGGCAAAACTTGGTGACGAATTTTATTTCTTGTATAAATTTCTTCAAAATTGGTACTGTCCTCCTGCCAGACAAGTCCTTCTTTCTTGCAATATTCCTCAATTTCCTGTCTGGTACAAAATAAAAGAGGACGAATGAGATTACCCCTAACAGGTCGCATGGCAGAAAGCCCCTGCATACCCGTACCACGGCATAGCCGCATAAGAAATGTTTCCGCCTGGTCGTTTAAATGATGTGCCACAGCAATTTTCCCACCTGCCGCTCTTCTCTCCAAAGCTTCATAACGCAAAATGCGGGCGGTTTCCTCAATACCCTTTCGCTGTTTCTCTGCTTCTTTTCGCACATTCAGATATATCGTTTCGCAGGAAATCCCGAAATCAAGACATAGCTTTTCTACAAATGCCGCATCTCTGTCCGCTTCCGCTCCACGCAAGCCATGATGTACATGAAGTACCTGTAACTGCCATTCTTCTTCTTTGGAAAGCCGCCAAAGAATATGCAAAAGTGCCACAGAATCCGCACCGCCTGATACCCCTATGGTTAGTGTATCTCCTCTTTGGCACATCTGAAATTCTTCCATGGTTTTACGCACTTTTTGCAGCATTTTCTTCGTCCTTTCTCTTTTCTTCTTTCTTTTCACTTTACACGAAAAAGAAAAGACAGTCAATGGTACCCAAAACCTGAAAGCTTTGTCTGAATACTGTATTAACATTTCCTATTGTCAGATAAACTATCCAAAACCTTTGTTTGCCCCTGTTTTCTGATTGCAACCATCATTTTTATATGCTATACTTTTGGTAAAAAATAGGCGATTTTGTAGAAAAAGGAGGAATTTTATGAAACAAGCATTAAAAATTTCGGCTGCTTTTGTACTCATTTTTGCCATGCTTACAGGCTGTGCCGCAAAAGACCAGCAATCAACTTCAGCCCCTTCTGCAAATACAGAAAACAAAGCTGAAAAACCAAAAGAAGATACCAAAAAGAGTGAACCAAAACAAGCACCACAGCCAGATTGGGAAACGCAAGTTTATGAAGATGATTATCTCCGCTACGAAATTCCGGCAAACTGGGTAAAAAACGAATCCTATTCCAACAACCAAATGCGGCTGTCTTTCTTTACGGAAAAAGAAGCAAAAACAGAAACACCTTCCAATGTCAATATACAAGTGCTGCATCTAAACAACAGCAATGGGATTGATTATGCCGACCCGCAGGTACAAAAAGAATTTCACGAATTTCTTCTCAGTCCTGATGGACTGCCCCAAAAAGAAGCACAAAACGGCGTCTACGCTGTAGAACAGATAAATGATATATGGGTATATTCCCTCAGTTTTCCACGAGATGCAGGAAACGGCACCATTGTACAGCAAACCGTTTACTTCCCTATGGGACTTGACCATTCCATTGTGATTTGGGCTACAGATTTTAAAGATAATTGTACGCCTACTGTAACGGAGATTGCAAAACATATCTGTGCAACCCTGCAACTTAAAGCATAAAAGCACCTTACATCTATTGTAATTTCCTGCACAACTGAATAGCAAAAGCTGTGTAAACCAAAACTTTCCACGAGGAAAAGCAGAAGTTTCAAGGCTCTCTCGCCATTGAAACTTCTGCTTTATTCTTCTGTCTGCCCGTCAAAGCCTTGAATGAAATGAGACCTTGTCGACACCCTCAAGCTGTGTAAACCAAAACTTCCCACAGCTTTTTTATTTGCATAATCTTTCCATATACTATATCACTTTTTTCCAAAACCTTGCTGCCAAAACAGTCATATCATCTACCGCTGTCTTTGGCATTTCTTTTGCCGCCTGCAAGATAAAATCTGCGGCATCTTGGGGATTGGCAAAGCCATGTGGCAGAAAATGATCCTGCAGCCACGCTGCCGTTTCCTGTTCTCCTCCAAAGGCATCAGTAATACCGTCTGTCAATAGGAGTATCAAATCCCCATCTTTCAACAACATGTGATTTTTTTCTACAGGAATCTGCTCTAATATCCCTGCTGGCAGAGAATGGGTATATAGGGAAATGAGTCGTTTTCCTCGACAAATATAAGATGCAGCCGCCCCCAGCTTGACAAATTCCGCATCACCACTGTAAAGGTCTGCACTGCATAAGTCCAGTGTGGCATAATTTTCTTCTGCATGACGAAGCAAGAGTACAGAGTTAATGAGCTGCACTGCTGTTTCCTTTGGAAATCCTGCTTCCGCAAACTCCTCCAAAAGTTCTATGGCAGTGCGACTTTCTTCCGATGCTTTCTCTCCCATGCCCATACCGTCAGACACTGCCAGCCATGCCATTCCCCTTTCGCTTTCCATAAAAGAAGTAGAATCTCCACAAGGCTGATTCATTGCCGCAGCAGAACAGGCAGATGCTGTTGTCATATGATAAAGGGGTTCTTCCATAAAAGTCAGACGACACAGACCGTCCTCCGTAATATGACATACATTCCCTTCTGTCTGCTGCATGGAACAATCCATAACTTTTCTTACAATGGGCAGTATTTTGTCACGGCAAATGCCTTTTTCACGGCAATCCTTGGTATAAAGTACCACCTTTTTCCCCTTATTATTTTTATCTGCTGTTACCGTCACACGGCAAAGGGAGATATTTGCCTTTTTGCAAGCAAACTCCAGTTCCTCAGCTTTACCGGAAAGCAGTGTACCTTCTGGCTCAACGCTGCCTGCAAGCCCTGCTAGAATATCCCCCACTGCCGCCAGTTGCTGTCCCACCAGTTCTCTGCATTCTCTGAGCCGCTCTGTCCAGAGTAAGTCGTGACGGTATTCGCTGTAGACTTCCCCGATGGCACTGACATAAGATGCACTTCTTGGGCATAATTCCAAAAACCAGTCCGGCATTTGCTCCACCTCAATCTTTTTTCCTGTATCACAACAGGAAAGTGCCGAAAATGTCATGCTGTATGTACGATATACTTCCTCCTGCCAGCAATACTGTGCCATACCGCAGTTTTGGCATACACGTTTTGCAATAATATCCACCAAAGAGGAAATTTCTTTTTTCCCTTTTTGTTCCGTTTTCCGAAAGGTCTTTGCCATTGCCTGAAATGCGTGGGAAAAGCCAAGAAGGCGTTCCTCTGCCGCTTCCTGCATGGCAGCATAGCGGTCTTTCGTCCCCTGCTGTTCCCAAAGTCCCCCTGCTCTTTCCAACAACTTCATAGGTAGCAGAGCAAAAAACAAGCAGCCTGCTCCCATCCAAAACAGCCACCGCAACTCCAAGAAAGACTGTTCAACATAAAACAAAAACAGTGCACCCGTCAGCCAAAAAGCCACCGCCGCTGCAAAACGTCCCAGTTCCCGCAGACATCCTGCCAAAAGGCCACCCACTGCAAACACAGTCAAAAGAGGCAGGTCACCACTACCGCAGACATACAAAAGAAAACCCACAAGCACACCTGCCGCCGCACCGCCGCCGATGCCATCTTTCCATGCCGCATACAAAAGACAAAATGCAGCCAAAAAAGGAAATATTCGTCCCTGCAAAAAAGGAATCCCGATATTAGCCGCCCCTGCCAAACTTCCGCCGAAAAGAAGAAATACCGCAAGGGTTTCTTCTCTACTGAATACTGGTGTATTGCGCCTGTCTGCCCATGCTGCCATACCTTTTTGCAGAATCAGGGAAATGCCCAGAGTCAAAGCACTTTCTACTGCTGCAATAACAAAATAAAAACGCAGTCCTCCCTGCCCTACAGCATAAAACAGTCCACCCAAAAGCACTGCAAATGCACCAAAAACCGCTTTTTTTCCCGTTTCTTCTTTGGATACATTCCGTCCCAATGTCAACTCCAGAAGCACCGCTGCCAAAAGCATTCCGATACTTTTCCAAATATCTCCATTTCCAATCATCCCCAGTGCAGTTCCCGAAAGTATCCCCCAGAAAATATTTCCTGTACCAAAAAAGGCTGACAGATAGATCATGCCCATAGGGTGCAACAGGGAGAGAATTTCTCCTCTGCTCCATAAGAAACCGCCACACCAAAACAATGCCAGTTCCACCATCTGCCTTCCTCCTGCCTGCCAGAAAGGAATAGATTTCTTTTGCTTTGGCATACTTTTTGAAAAATGACTCTGTTTCTCTTTTGTTTCCATTAAGATTTCTGTTTTCTCCATGCTTCTTCCCTCCATATTCCTATTGTAGGAAAAAATGCCTGCTTTTTTTGTCAAAACAGAAAGGAAATGTCATCTTTTTTCGGACAAAAAAATACCGCCTCTATAAAATTTCTGTAAAAGTCCGTAAAAGACAGGATAAGACGGTATTTTCTGCCAAAGTGCAGTGTTCTCTTTATTTACTTTTCTATTTTCCTATTTTCTTTTTTTTAAAAGACGAATATCTTCCCCAAAAAATTTAATGCTGCTATATTCCCTTAGACGAGAGGTGATACGGTCGGAATACAGATTGGTCATTTCCTCCGGCAAAAGATTTGTAGAAATCACAACAGGTTTTCCCAGAAGTTTTCTGTCATTTATGATACGGAACAACTCCGTTGTCGTGAAGAGCGTGGAAAACTCCGTACCCAAATCGTCTATGATGAGTAAATCTGTTTCCAAAAGTTCCTTGTCCCAGTCTTCTTTTTCTCTTTCATTCTCTTTGGAAAAACGTAACTCTTCCAGTTTGCGAAACAACTGTCCCGAGGAAAGGTAAAGCACCATCTTTCCCTTATCCAAAAGCTCCTTTGCAATACAACTGCATAAAAAGGTTTTGCCCAGTCCTGTGGAGCCATACAAAAGCAGACTTTCCCCTCCTGTATCAAAATTTTGCGTAAAGGTCAAAGCACGTCGCAAAATCTTCTGTGCGTTTTCTCTGGGAGAAATACCTTCTTTGGGATTTACCTTGTCGCTGTATAAACGCAAATCAAAGCTGTCGAAATTCTCTTGTTTCACAATATCCCGTATATTGGATTGGTCGTACATTTTATCCATCAACTTCCGTCTAAAACATAAACAACGTTCATTACCCACATATCCCGTATCCTGACAGGCGGCACATTCATACTCCGGTTCTAAAAAATCAGGCTGTATGCCTGCCTGTTGCAAAAGGGACTGTCGTTCTTCCAAAAGTGTCTTTTGTTTTTGCTTCAGTGCTTCTGTAATTTCTGTGGCATCATCAGGCTTTTGCAGCACAATCTTTGTTGCCTGTACCCCCACCAAAGCCAGTTCTCTTGTGATGTCTGCCAGCTTTGGCACTTTCTGTTCGGCAATTTCCTTTCTGTAACGCAGTTCTGCTGCTTTTCTGCTGCGGATTGTTTCATACTCCCGTTCAATTTCTTTATAAATCTCTGCCTTCGCTGTCAATCCCCATTCCTCCTGTTTCTAGGCTTACCACTCGTCCCGTTCCTGCCGCTGCATTCTTTCCAGTTCTTCATAATCCCATTCTCTTTGGGTATAATTGATAAAACGATTCTTTCTTGGCTGTATTTGTTTCTGATAAGATTGCTTTTTGCCTGTATTTTGCTCCGTTTTCTGCTTTGCGGTATATGCCGCATCCAATCTTTCAATGTCCTCCATCGTTTTGACACCGGCATCTTTCCAACCCTTCAAAATACTATCTGCATAGGGAAAGCTGACTCTCCCAATCCGCAGCACCGTCCGTTCACAGCCTGCCAGAATAATCTCCATAGGCAGACGATATTCTTGTATCCACTTTTTCATAAATTCTTCTTCGCCTTTAGAAGGCAAACGTGTACCTTGTCCAAATGTCAGCATAATTTGGCGGAAGCCTGTCCGCCGCATTTGGATAAACGCTGTAGCTTTATCTATGGTATCAATGCCTTCCTCTGCCCAGGCAATGCCCACCTTTTCAATATAGGACATTCCCCGTTTTTCTAATGAAATACAATAGGCAATGAGCATTTCGATGACATCAATGGGTAAGCCCAACCAATCGTAAAGTCCAAAAAGCACCTCTGTATCATGATGAGAAAGACTTCTTCCCAATTTCTGCTCTGCATAGGAAAACAATTCCTTTACATCTTTTCGGCTCATATAAACTGCCATTTCTGCTGCCTCATAGGAAGGACGTACTGAAGGAAGGGGTTTTTTCTGGGTTTCCTCTGTCTTTTGATGTACAAGAAGAACTTTTCTTTCTTCCCAATACTTCCATGCCTTTCGCACATCACTTTCCAAAATATCCAATTTTTCCGCAACCTTGGATTCCGTTGCCGCCATGCCCAATGCCTGTGTCATCAAAAAGACGGATACATACATAGGCGGTGCAACAGGCAGTTCTTTTTCAATAAACTCTTTGGAAATCCGAATTTCCTCCGCCATATTTCTCCCCCTTTTCTTCTTTGTGACTGTTTTTAATGCCCTTGATTATACTACAAAACACCCCTTTGCACAAGAAAGGGGCAAACAGAAAAAAGATGCCGCAAAAGCTGACATCCTCTTTTCTTCTATTTTTTTATTTATTATTATGTGCATTAAAATAATAAATAATAAAACTCATGATAATAACCATCAAAAGTGCAACCACAAATGTACCGGAATTTTTTACAGAAATAAAAATTGCCAGAAGTCCCAAGCACATACTGATGGCATACATGGTCAAAACTGCTTGCTTTTGGGATAACCCATGATCAATAAGACGGTGATGCAAATGTCCTCTGTCTGCCTGCATAATAGGCTGATGTTTTGCCATGCGGCGAAGCATAGCAAAAATTGTATCAAAAACAGGAAGGCCAATACAAAGAACACTGACACACATTGCAAGTAACGCATAGCCTTTAAACACACCAAGGATACTGGTGACAGCTACCACAAATCCCAAAAAAGTAGAACCGGTATCTCCCATGAAAATTTCTGCCGGATTAAAATTTCTTGGCAAAAATCCAAGACAAGCCCCTGCAAGAGCCGCCGTCAGTACCACCGCCGTTGTGCTCCCTGTCATAATACAAAGCACCATGAGGCTTAATGCCCCAATGCCCGTTACCCCTGCTGCCAGACCGTCCAAACCGTCAATAAGATTGACTGCATTGGTCACGCCTACAATCCAAATCAAGGTAATGGGTATACTGAATTTTTGTAGTGCCGCCGTCACAGGCCATAATACCACCTGTATCTGCGTACCGGAAAAAATGACAATCAGTGCTGCCACAATCTGCACACAAAATTTCAGCTTAGCCGGTAAATTCTTGATATCGTCCACAACACCCAAACCTGCAATTATCAGTGCGCCAATGATAAATCCCACAAACTGTCTGCTGCTCATACTGCGGTCAAAATAATATACCATCAAAACCGTAATCAAAAAGCCCAGAATAATGGCAACACCACCCATACGGGGCATAGGCTTTTTATGCACCCCTCTATCTTTGGGATAGTCAATAGCACCTGCCTTCACAGACACCCATTTTGCAAAGGGTGTTGTGACTAAAGTAATGGCAAAAGCACTGGCAAAAGCCGCAATATATAATAACCAATTATGCTCTATCAAAAAATCCTCTCCTAACCGTTCCCGCCATAAAGCCGTCTTTTGGGAACCTGCAAGAAAACAAATCCTTATTTCGTACCAAAAATACGGTCGCCTGCATCGCCAAGACCGGGCACAATGTATCCATGGTCATTCAGCTTGTTGTCATATGCCGCCGCATAAATATCTATATCGGGATGTGCTTCCTGCACTCTTTTTACCCCATCGGGTGCTGCAAGAATACAAAGGAAAATAATCTTTTTTACGCCCCTATCCTTCAAAAAACCAATGGCTGCATCTGCTGTACCGCCTGTTGCCAACATAGGGTCTGTCAAAAAGACTGTTCTCTCCTCCACATCTGCAGGCAGCTTGCAGTAATATTCTACAGGATTTAATGTATCAGGGTCACGATACAAACCGATATGCCCGATTTTTGCTGTAGGCATCAAATTCAGCAGTCCTTCTGTCATGCCAATACCTGCACGCAGAATCGGTACAATAGCGAGCTTTGTATCAATGACTTCACAATGTGCCAAATCCACTGGTGTTTCCACTTCTACCTCTTTCAAGGGCAAATCTCTGGTCGCTTCATAAGAGAGCAGCATGGCAACTTCTCCGATAATTTCACGAAACTCCTTGGAGCCTGTTTCTTTATTCCGCAGCATTGCCATTTTGCTTTTAATGAGAGGATGCTCTGAAACAAATAATTTACTCATATCTTCCGTCCCTTCTCAGTCCTCAATCTGTTTAATTCTTCTAATATGACGTTCATCATTGGAAAAAGGTGTTTCCAAAAACGCCTTTACAATTTCCAATGCCAAGCCTGCACCGATAACTCTTGCACCCATAGCAAGAATATTGGCATCATTATGCTCTCTTGTTGCTTTTGCAGAAAATACATCGCCACAAAGTGCCGCACGAATTCCCTTAACCTTGTTTGCTGCAATGGAAATGCCAATGCCTGTACCGCAAATCAAAATACCCTTATCGCACTTTCCATCTGCCACAGCATGAGCAACCTTCTTGGCATATTCAGGATAATCCACAGATTCTTCGGAGAACGTACCGAAATTTTCATAAGGTATTTTCTGTGCATCCAAATACGCAATGACCTCTTTCATCAGAGGATAACCGCCGTGGTCACAACCCAGTCCTATCATGTTATTCACTCCTTTTCTGTATTTCTATTCCGCTTTTATCATACGGTAGCCTGCGGATTTTTGCAGACGATTCATAATCGCCATGCCTTCCCCTTCAAAGGGAAATGTTTCCGCATATACCACGTCTATGTCTACTTCATCAAACTGACGCAACACCCGAAAAAGATTTGCACCAATTTCTTCCAAACAGCTACGGCTTCCTGCGGATAATACCACATCTGCATTATAGCCGTCTTTGCTTTCTTCTGTAGCCAAAACGCCCACTTTTTTTCCTGCTCTTTGGTCTTGTACCGCCAGAGCATTGATTTTTTCCGTTACAGCTTCTCTACTCCCCTGCACCAAATAGACTTCGGCTTTCGGAGAATAGTGGGTATACTTCATGCCAGGAGCTTTAGGGCGAAGTTCTGCTGTAGGTTTTTCCCATATTGCAGGGTCTATCCCCACATTGCCCACAACTTGCTCCAGCATCTCTTTTGTTACTGCACCGGGACGGAGAATCATGGGCGGTGTGACAGAAACATCTACAATGGTAGACTCCAATCCCCATTCTGCACTGCCGCCATCCAGTATCATATCAATTTTCCCACTTAAATCGTGGGCTACATGAGCTGCCCTTGTGGGGCTTGGTCTTCCAGATGTGTTGGCACTGGGTGCTGCAATGGGAAGTCCAGCCTCTCGAATTAGTGCCATGGCAACAGGATGAGAAGGAAATCTGACCGCAACAGTATCCAATTCTCCTGTTACTTCCTTTGGCACTTTGTTGGATTTCAAAAAAATCATGGTCAAAGGTCCGGGCCAAAAAGCATCCATAAGTTTCTTTGCCACAGGCGGAATTTCCCGAACAATAAGATGCAGCTCATTGATTTGGGAGATATGCAGAATCAGAGGGTTGTCAGAGGGTCTGCCCTTCGCTTCATAAATCCGCTTGCAGGCTTCCCCATCAAAACCGTTTGCACCAAGACCATAAACCGTTTCCGTGGGAAATGCCACAAGACCGCCTTTTCGGAGAATTTCCGCCCCTTTTTCGATACCTTCCCTGTCGGACGCAGCCGCATCTGTATAGTATACCATCGTGTTCATTTGCTTACAGGTTTGCACCGCAGCACTTTTTGTATTTTTTACCGCTTCCGCAGGGACAAGGGTCATTACGTCCGATTTTTGCACCCTTTACGATTGTGCGGGAACGTTTCTGCTCCAGTGTCAATTTTCTTCTTTCGTCTTCTGTAAAAATGCCGTTCCACTGGGGCAGGTTATAAAGATGTTCTGCATGGTATTCCACCATTTTTTTGAACAATGCCTCAAATTCAAATTCCAATACAATGGCAGATTCTTCTGTCAGCTCGTCCATGGTATAAGGTTCAGGCAGTACATCGTTGATGCCGTCAATGAATGCAACAATTTCTTCTGTTGACATAGCAAAACGGTCTGCCAGTTCCTTCACGCTGCCTTCTACCTTATTTACTTTCTGTCCAATCATATATTCATAGATTTTCTGTTCCTTGGGCAGATATTCGTCCCAAACAGCCTCTACACTCTTACCTTCTTTTGAAAACGCCTTTTCCATCCAGCTTGCATATAAACTCATTTTTCATTCTCTCCTTAATCTTTCATTTTGCTGTTTATCTTAATGATTAAAATATGTACTCTCTGAAATGATAATATAATTTCAGTTTATTTGCAACAAAAAATAGCAATTCCATGCCATCTGTCGCAAAAACCAAGAAAAAAAACAGTCTCTTTGCAGGTATCACCACGAAAAGACTGTTTCTCCCATCACTCCACTTTCGTGGATACTTCCTCTGTATCTATATCCTCTATATCCTCTATTTCATCTTCTATATCTTCTTTTGTGTCATTCTCTTCATCTGGCTTATCATCTGCCAACGTAGCAGCATCCTTCATGGTAAAAGAAATTTCTGCATCATCGGCAATTTGTACCCCTTCCCAAATATGCTCTGCGTCCTTGTCTTCGCCATTTGCAAAAGTCACCTTCACTTCCCAGCCTTTGTCTGTTACCGGAATCTTTCCTGTCAGTTCTATGGGAACATCATTGCCGTTTTTCCAAACTTCCTCCTGCAAAAGATTTGCTGTCCATTTGTAGTTATCCACAGCAGGACGCAGACATAGGGTAGAAATATCCACTCCCGTGTCATTGCGGAAAGTCAGTTCGTAGGAAACATCTTTTGTTTCTACAGGCTCTTTGCTTTGACATCCTGCAAGCATTGCTACACAAAGTACCGCCATTACCATGAATTTCGGTTTTCTCATTCTCGTTTAATCCTTTCCTTATTTTTATTTTTCTCCATAGGCTTCAAAAGAAATGTTTTCAATGACAATATCTTTTTTTGGCTTTGCATTGTCATCGGTCTGTACACCTGCAATGGCTTTCACTGTGTCCATGCCCTCCATTACCTGTCCAAAAATGGTATAGGGATTGCCAAAAACATATTCCAAATGAGGTGTACCGCCATGCTCTTTATAATAGTTCATAACACTGTCAGGGAATAGGTCTTGTATACTATAGAAAGTATCTTTTAAGGTAATCCCCAATTCTTTGCTGCCATCTTTTGCTTCCTGTAAAGCGTCCAGATATTCTTTGGGTGCTGCCTCATTCTGTACAATGAAAAACTGGCTGCCGTTTGTATTGGGTCCTCTGTTTGCCATAGCCACTGCACCATCATAGAAGTGCAGATTTGGAGAAACTTCGTCTTCAAAATCCTCTCCCCAGCAGCTTTCACCTCCCGTACCTGTACCTGTAGGGTCGCCTGTCTGAATCATGAAATCTTTGATTACACGGTGGAAAATAATGCCGTTATAGTAACCGTCTTTTGCCAATGTTTTAAAGTTCTCCACCGCCTTCGGTGCTTCTTCGGGATAAAGACGCAGCTTGATGACTCCTTCGGAAGTGGTAATCACCGCAATTTCCTCACCTTTTTCCGGCTTCATGGACTGCAAAACATCAGGGTTTTCTGTTTTTTCTTGTGTCTGTGCTGTTGTTTGTGTGTCCTCTTTGGTTTCTGTCTGTTCTGCACCACAACCTGCCACTGCCAGTGTCAATATGCCAGCCAATACCAAAGCCATATATTTTTTCATAAATCCATCATGCCTCCTGCATATTGTGTTTATTTTTTATCTGTTTCATAAAGGTCTGTACCTCATTGTATGCCTTTCCCAAAATCATGTCAATTCCTAAATTCTTAATTCTTCCTTACGAAATCTAAAAAACACTCATGTTTTTTATTCCTTTCTGATGATTTTGCCGATTTCAGCCATCACCGCATCTACGCCAGACTGTTTGCCACCACCGTCCATGGCATGAATATACCGTTCCCGTTCTGCATAGAGCTTTCTGACTTTGTCTTCCAGTGTCTTTCCTGTCATCTCCTCTTCCTGCAAAACTTCTGCAAATCCCTGCTTTGCAAAAGATTTTGCATTTAAAATCTGGTCGCCTCTGCTGGCTTTTGCAGAAAGGGGAATCAGAAGGTGGGGTTTTTTCAATGCCAGAAACTCGGAAATAGAGTTGCTTCCTGCACGGGAAATCAACACATCTGCCGCCGCAAAAAGGTCGGAAAGTCCTTCCGATACATATTCAAACTGACAATACCCCTCCTGCCCTTTTCGTGCATCGTCCAAATGTCCTTTTCCGCAAAGATGAATGACATCAAAATCCTTTAACAAAGACGGTAGAATCTCCCGTAGGCACACATTCAGCTTTACTGCACCCAAAGAACCGCCCATAAGCATAATAACAGGCTTTTTCCCGGAAAATCCACATAAGGCAAGCCCTTTTTCTTTGCTGCCAAGAAAAAGCTCTTTACGGATAGGTGTTCCTGTATGCACCCCTTTTCCTTTGGGGATATACTGCAAGGTTTCAGGAAATGTGGTACAAACAGTTTTTGCAAAAGGCATGGCAATTTTATTGGCAAGTCCCGGTGTAATATCCGATTCATGGATAATCACAGGAATTTTGTTTTTTTTGGCTCCCAAAACCACAGGTACAGCCACAAATCCACCTTTGGAAAAAACAAGGTCAGGTTTCAGTTCCTTTAGCAATTTTCCTGCTTCATGCACCCCTTTGACCACCCGAAACATATCGCTGATATTTTCTTTCGACAAGTATCTTCTCAGCTTTCCCGTAGAAATGCTGTAATAGGGTATGCCTTCTGCCTCAATGAGTTTTTTTTCAATGCCTGTTTCCGAACCAATATATATTACCTCAAAACCCTGTTCCCGTAAAAGGGGTAAGAGCGCAAGATTTGGTGTTACATGACCAGCAGTACCGCCACCGGTTAATACAATTTTCTTCATTTTTATGTCACCTCATATCATTGTATCCTTGGAAAGATGTCCCTATTCTCCCCAAACCACTTTATTTTTTTATCATAGCAGAAAAATCCTCTGTCTTCTATACTTTTCCTATCCTTTTTTACAAAAAAGCTGCCCATGGAAATATACAAAAAGATACAGGCAAGAATATAATCCCTCCTGCATAGAATGAAAGAAAACAAAAGGAATTTTCTGCTAAGACAGATTCCTAAAAAAGGAGAAGATACCCTATGTACCCATATAATTACCATCATAATGCCACAGGTAAACAAAAAAATGCTGCACAAAAAGAAAATCTTTCAACAAGAGAAAACGGCGATGCCTCCCTTGCAGAGCTGGCAAAAGACGAGAAATTCTTGGAAATTCTTGATCTCGCTTTGACAGAAACAGGGGAAATGGAACAGCGTTATAACCGTCTTTCCAATGCCTATCCTTTGCTTTCCGCCGCCCCTGCTTTAAAAACCATGATGCTGGACGAACAAAAGGGCAAAAAACGTATTCAGGAAATTTTCTTTTCCGTTATGGGGGAAAATATGGAATCCCCGGAAATAAAAAATCCTACGCAAAACAACGAAGAAATCAATGCAGAAAAATATTTGGAGCAGACTTTATTAAAGGAACTGGATTTGAGTAATTTCTATCGCAATCTTTTCCTTGCCATATCTGTACCGGAACTGCGTGACCTGATTTTTGAACTATTCACAGACAAACAGAACCATATCGGCGGTCTAAACTATGTATACAGTAAATATTTCCCTAAAAATTGATACAAAAACCTCTTTTCGTGTTATACTGACAAAAACAGGTTTTTCTGAAAAAGACACGAAAGGATGAACACCATGAGCGATTGTATTTTTTGTAAAATTGTAAACGGCGAACTGCCCTCTGCCACCATATATGAAAACGATGAATTTAAAGTAATATTAGATCGTTTTCCTGCCAACGAAGGGCACGTTCTCATATTGGTAAAGGATCACGTTGCCAATATTTATGAAATCGACCCTGAAAAAGCAGGAAGACTCTTTACCCTAGCCGCAAAAATCGCCAGAATAATGAAAGAAAGACTGGGATTTGCCCACATGAATGTCATGCAAAATAACGGCACTGTTGCAGGACAGACTGTATTCCATTTCCATCTGCACCTAATTCCCCGTTATGAAGATGATGGCATTACCATCGCATACCAGCCTCTGGACTTGACCGATGCACAAATCGAGGATATGCGGAAAAAATTAGAACTGAGCCTGTAAAATTTCCTGTGCAAATGGCAAACATATACGCATAAAACCAAAAACAACCACCCGCTAAGCGGGTGGTTTGAGGGTGTCGACAAAGTCGCCCCCTTGGTCAAAGCCTCATTGCATGCAAGGCTTTGACCAGCAGACAGAAGAATAAAGCAGAAGTTCCCATGGCAAAAAAGCCTTGAAACTTCTGCTTTTCCTCATCGGAAATGAATTCCGACTGCGGATTCCATTTGGGAAACCCTTCGTTTCCCAACCCCTTCCGCATTTTCAAAAAAGAGTAAAAACTACTTTTTCGGCAGTCTGAAACAACCACCCGCTAAGCGGGTGGTTGTTCATCTATGGGCATCTCCCTTACTATATCTAACTCACCGCCATAGAACTTTTAACCCATACAACTATCATGGTTTTCGGCATTATTGGGAAACGAAAATTTCTTGGCTTTCGTATAACAACAATTCTTTTCCAGACCTTAACTGTTTGTGCTTGCCGCCATCTCTTTTATACGCAATTCATTTCCAACCGATTTGTTTTCCATCAGAAAAATAAGTTTTGTGGTATCCATTTGCAGTGAAGTTGCCTCCCTATAACGCTCTGTGAATTCCGGTCAAAAGACTGACCACGATAAATGCAATGATAAAAGCTACACACATACCAAATAATATGTTTTTGATACTTTTGCGTTTCATGCCCATTCCCCCTTTCTGTGTAAAAGGCGGATAAAATAGCCATGCAAAGCAGCCGTACTTTGAATTATTTGAAAGAACAGAAGAAAACATACAAATCCCAAAACGCTGTTTTTAAATGGGATTCCCAATCTTTTTTGATAGAGGTATATGCTGAAATAGAGCAAAATACAAACACCTATCATGAGAAGAGTGAGAAATCCAGCTAAGTAATAATACCCAAGCAGCGCAAGGATAACGCCTGGAATGAATCCAAATAGAAAAGCAAGATCAAGATAAATAATGGAAAAATTCACGAATGTAAAGTGTCGTGAAAAAGCTGTGCCCTGTTTCCAAGGGGGAATGGCATATAGTCCCTCCAACATACCGATTGCCCACCGCTTTCGTTGATTATATAAGCCATTTAAAGTTTCCGGAACAGTTGTATAGCCCACTGCCCTTGGCTCATAAGTAGAAGAAAGCTTTTGTTGGAGAAGATGATAAGTGAGTACAATATCTTCCCCTAGCACATTCTGCCACCCACCAACTTGACGAACCGCTTCAGTCTCATAAGCACTAAAAGCACCCTGTGCCACTAAAGTTGACGCATAACTGCCTTGAAAACGCTTAATCGCCGCAATACTAAGCAGATAATCATAGATTTGCATTTTTGCCATCAGAGAAGGTTTTGTATTCTGAACAAACAGATTTCCCGCAACACAAGCTCTGCCGCAAGACACCAAGTGATTCATGATTTTTTGTACCGCCTGCTTTTCCAAACTGGTGTCCGCATCAACCGTAATAAAATGAGGTGTGCAAACCAAGTCCAATCCGGCATTCAGTGCATTTGCCTTGCCCGGTTGACCGCAGTAAACGTATTCTATGGAACAGTTCTTCATGGCAGATGATTGCAACTTTGTAATTTGCTGTTTGGTGTGGTCAGTAGATGCGTTATCTACAACAAGCAGGCGGATATGCCCTTTATATTGTTGATTGATAATCGCCTGAATTGATTGGGCAATGGCTTTTTCTTCGTTGTACGCACACATGATGATGGTCGTATCTTCCTCTGTGTCCGGAAATTTTTTCAATTTCCAGTGCAACAGGTTTGAGAAAAACATGGTACTCATCAAGAATCCCGGCAGTAGCGCAATACCAATGATGACCCACCAGACATAAGCCACAGGTAAAACATCGGAAATTTCCTGTGCCCATCCAACCGCAAAATACGATGAAACAGCCAACCACAAACAGCCAAAACAAATTGAAACGATAAATTTTGTTTTCAAAAAATCACCCCTTTTTTCCAATATATGATCGTATGGACAATATGGTGATTTTTTTTGGATTGGAATGGGGATTTAAATTTGATGAAGTTGTCTAAGCCAGACTGAAGGTCAAAAGACCAGATGGAAATAGATACCTGTCCGATATATGTAGATATGTAGATAGGTATAAAGTATGGATTTATCCTAGCGGAGCATAAGGTTTTGCTATGCAAAAGCACAAAAAAATGGACTCTAGCTAAATTGCTTTAGAGTCCGTTTCGTATATTTGCATTGATTGTATCAATCTATCAATATCTTTACTGGTTGTTTTTAATATTCCAGCACGAAATTCCTTTTTCGTGCAAAACCGCAAACTGGATTATTGCCTTGTTTTATTCTGCAAAACAGGTATCCACACTGCCACAACTACCATAGGGTTTGTTGGGTTCTGTAGAACGCATCTGATTTAATTGGGATATATGGCTTCGATTCCGCTTGCATCGGAGATAAAATCGCCGATTTTATGTGGCATTTTGTCATTTGAGCCGTGGAAATCGCTCCCGCCAGTCAAAAACAGATGATATTTTTGGGCATACTCCAATATCACCTTTTTATCTTCTGGCGAATTTGCCGGATGATTATATTCTAATCCTGCCAGTCCCAAGGGAACCAACTGATCAATGAGATAAAAATTCTGCTGTTGTCCACTATGGGCAAGAACCGCTTTCCCTCCGGCAGCGGTTATGGTTTTTACTGCGTCGAATACGTCGATATATGTAATGTCAAAATCGCAATATCCGCCGTTTTTGAAAACACGCTGATAAAATTCTCCAAACCTCTCCGGAATTTGACCTGTTTTGTAGAGATATTCCATGATATGCTGTTTGTAGATATATTTACCGTCTGCCTTGTTGAGCCCATGGATGTCGATTTCATATCCATGCTCCTGCAAAATTCGGATTTGCTTTAGGGAATTGTTATGTCTTTGCTCCAACAGCGGTATAGTCAGTGCCTCCACCATGGCATCATCTTGGATGTTGTAACCCAAAATATGTGCTTTTGTATTTGTATGGCGGTCTATTGCCGAAATCTCAATACCTGCTGTCACGAAAATCGGAGTTTCCTTGGGAATCTGTCTCTTGTGAGATAAAGTATCGTGATCAGTAATGGCAATGGCGTCTAAACCATTCTTTGTGGCAGCAGAAATCAATGCAGAAATGCTCTCACTGCCGTCAGACACTGTTGAGTGTATATGTAGATCTGCTCTCAGCATTGAAATTCTCCTTCCGAAATATTAAAAACCTTGTCGCAAATACCGTCCATAAACTCTAAGTCATGGAAAATTCCCAGCATTGCAGTGTCCTTGTTTTTCAGCTTTTGGAGCATTTCCTTTACCAGTATTTTGGTTTTGTTGTCGAGAGATGCCGTTGGCTCATCCAGAAGCATTAGCCGAGGTTTCTTGACCATTGTATGTGCAAGATTCAACCGCAAACGCTCACCTCCCGAAAAGGTGTTGGGATAAATGTCCCACAAATCTTCTGAGAGCTTGAAATAGGAAAGCATCTCAGCTGCTTCCTGTTCTGCCACCGTTTCGCTCTTTCCCATATCCAGAAGAGCATTCATAACGTGTTCCTTGGCGGTGGTACGGGGCATGACATTCAGGAACTGGGACACATATCCAATCTCGTACTTTCGCAAATACAGCATCTGCCGTTCGGTTGCTTGGCACAAATCAATTTCACCAAACGCAAGGCTGTCATAAAGGATACTTCCCTGCATAGGAAGATAAGTACGATTGATGCACTTCATAATCGTAGACTTACCTGCACCGGAAAGCCCAATAATGCCAATAAATTCCCCTTGATCCAAAGTAAAGGAAATATGGGAACAAGACTTGATTTCACGCTGAACATTGTGCAGATAAAAATTTTTTGTGAGACCTTCAATTTTTAGCATACTCATACCTACCTCCTGTATTCAATACGGGATGCAATAACACCGTCTACAATTGTATGTGTAATGACGGGATAGCCATCCAGAACATCGACAATCAGCAAATCTGCCTTCTTACCCACTTCGATGGAACCGTAATCCTGTGCGATGTTCACTGCTTTTGCCGGGTTGAGTGTAACTTTTTTCACGATTTCCCACAGTGGGATTCCGTGTTTTTCGTTCATTGCAAAGATACTATGCAGCAATGCAGGCGGATAATAGTCAGAGCAGAGCACATCTACACAGTCTGCAAGAATAGCCTCTGCGGCACTCATATTGCCGCTGTGTGAGCCACCTAAAAGAATGTTGGGAGCACCTGCCACCGTATAGAAACCCATCTGTTTTGCCTGCTTTGCAGTTTCGATGGTGATGGGAAATTCTGAAATATCCACACCCAACTGACGATTGACATTCAACTTTTCCGCAGTATCATCATCATGGGAAGCAACAGCTATGCCATGTTCGTGTGCCAAATTCGTCAGCGATTGCAGCTGTTCAAAGGAAAGCATCTGCTTGTTTCTATGCTGTTCCATAACACCGTCAAATCCAGTCTTTTTCAGCTCTTCGCTGCCATATCCCTCTACTGTCTTTCTGTAGATTTCTAAATTGCGGTACTGACCTTGACCAGGTGTGTGATCCATAAACGAAATTTCATGAACCAGATTTTGTTCAATCATTGCCTTGACAATGCCATAAGCGTCCAAATTATCGATTTCGATACGCAAGTGGAATCGATGATGAATCAGATGATACCGCTGATGGATATCGTGAATCAGGTCTGCCAATTTTTCGACATTTTCCCTTTTGCGGACTGCTGCTGAGCCGAACAGCTCATCTTTATACAGAGATAAAGAATGATACATTGTTGTGATACCCTGAAACAACAGTTCCCGTTCACACTCTTTCATAGAAAGTTCAAAATCCATCACCGCAGTAGGTCTTGGCTGAATAAACTGTTCGATTTTGTCGCTGTGGATATCAATAAATCCAGGCATGATATACCGTCCATGGGCATTGATCACCCGCTCAAAATCACCTTCATCAATTTCCGAAACCATATCTACGATAGTATCCCCATCAATGATAATGTTTTTGTGATCAACAATTCCGTCAGGGGTAATGATTCTGCCATTTTTGATTGCTTTCACTTAAACTTCCTCCTTACAGTAGGGAATGTACGAGTTGTTGTGTATATGCTTCCTGTGGGTCTTCCAAAATTTGATCCGTTAAGCCGCTTTCAATGATTTTGCCGTCAAGCATCACGATGGTTCTGTCTGCCAGCATCCGGATAACTGCCAAATCATGAGAAACCAATAAAACGGAAATCCCATATTTAGCCTTGATTTTCCGAATCAAATCCAAAACTTTTGCCTGCACAGACAAATCCAATCCAGTCGTTACCTCATCAAGCAAAAGAATAGATGGATTGTTTGCCAGTGCTTTGGAAATCTGCACTCGCTGCTGCATACCGCCGGAGAAATTCTTTGGGGCTTCCTGCATGCGGGAGGTCAATATCTCAACTGCACTAAGCAGTTCTTCTGCACGGCTAGTCATTTGTCCGGCATTACGAGCACCGGCAGCAATGATTTTTTCGGCTATATTAGATGCAGAGGAATAATCCATTCGAAGACCCATGACAGGATTCTGGTAGACCATGCCCATGATTGTGTTGCGAATCATTCGCTGCTGTCCTGCACTTGCCTGCCAGATATCACTTTCGCCGTTCTGGTATTCTGAAAGGTAGGCACTTCCACTGGTGGTGGGAAAATCAAAGTACAGGCTTTTCATCAGCGTGGACTTTCCGGAGCCGGACTCTCCCACAATGCCCAAAATTTCACCGGGATAAACCTCCAAAGACACATCATTACACGCCCAAACAGTTCCACAAATCTTACAACGGTTCTTTTCCAAATTCTGCTGACAATCGGGGCAACCCTTACCGTACCGAACAACCAAGTTGTTCACCTTCAGAACAGGCTTTTCATCTAACACCATTTTTTCTTACCTCCTCACAATAGGAAGTATCACTGCACTGGTAATACTTCTCACCGGTTGCACTGTCAATAATTTCATCCAGATAAGTGTCACTGCTTCCACAAAGACGGCAGCATTTTCCCTTGAAGTCCTCTTTTTCAAAGGGAATGTCGTCAAACGCTAAAGAAACAACCTTTGTATGGGGTGGGATAGCATAAATCTTCTTCTCTCTGCCTGCACCAAACAAATACAGACATTCCGAATCATTCAGCTTGTCGTTGTCGAATTTGGGAATTGGACTGGGATTCATAATGTATCGATTCTCCACCATGCAAGGGTATTCTGAAGAAATCGTCACCTTTTTATACTTGATAATGCTTTCGTAAAGTTGCAGCCAAATGGGGGCATAGTCACTTTCAGCGTGCATTTTCTTTGTTACTTCTTCCCGTGGCTCTACGATACGGAGCGGTTCGGGTATGGGCACTTGAAACACCAAAATCTGGTCGTTTGTCAGTGGGATTTCAGGAATACGGTGTCTTGTCTGAATCAGCGTTGCTTTATGGGTATCCGATGTGGTACGCACATCAGTGCAACTCTGGACGAATTTCTTGATATTGACCGCATTAACACTTTCATCACTGCCCTGATCAATGACCTTCAACACATCTTCCTGCCCAATGAGAGAGAGGGTGATTTGGATACCACCGGTACCCCAGCCTCGACCAATGGGCAGCTCTCTGGAACCAAAAGGAACCTGATAACCCGGAATTGCCACAGCCTTTAAAATCGTTCTCCGAATCTCACGCTTTGAGCCTTCGTCCAAAAATGCGAAGTTGTAGTTCTTATTCATCAGTTTTTCCCCCTCTTGTCTTGCGAACGGCATCAAGTTTCGACTGGAACGTCACGTAGTGAGGCAGCTTCAGGTGGGAGATAAAACCGTTCATCTCCAAGCTGTCGCCGTGCATCAGTACAAATTCCTGGTCATTTGTCGGGGCTTTCCCCTCCTTTTCCAGTGCCTTGTCTAAGATAGACATTGCAATGGCTTTGTTTTCATTTCTGCCGAATACTGCACCGTAACCGACAGAAAGTTTCAGCTTGTCCCCATCGTCTGCTTCGGAGAAAGATTCCACTTCTGTTATCAAGATCTCACCAATGCAGATGCTTTCCTCTTTGTCAAAGAGATATGGCACATCTAGTTCTACATAACCGCTCCGAAGTTCGCCCACCGTAGGGTGTACCTGACCAAAACCACGCAGGCAGGAGTAGGCAAGACCGGAGATATAACCTGTATCCGCTCGGCTCAGTGTTTGCAGTCTTGCACTGCGGGGAGCTGGGAACTCCAACATATTTTCGGTTACATCAAAGGGAGTTTCTTCATTAAGCGGCACATCATCTATGAGCCCCTCTTTTTTCAGTTCCTGAGAAACACGCTTACAGGGTTCAATTTTTTCTCTGCCTGCTTCCTTCAGCATAGTCTGCACTCTTTCCAGAAGTTCACCGCTAGTTTCATGCTCCAAATCAAAATTCAGCAGACGGTGGGTGTAATCGTAGGTCGCACCCAAAATCTGACCGCCTTCGATATCCTTAAATGCGGCAGATATCCGTCGAATAATACGCATACCATCAGCATCTACAGTATTTGTGTAATAATTTCGTGTTAACGTGGAGCGATACGCCCGTAGTAGAAAAACTGCTTCTTCCACAGCACCTTCACTCTGCTTCAATGCCAAAGCAGCATAGTGTCTGTCGTAGAATCCTGCTTCGCTCATCACACGGTCTATCAGAAGTCCCATCTTCTTTTCAATGGCTTCCAGTTCAATGTCCTGCTCTGTGCCACTGCGGTAATAATCCAGCAGCTTGATGCTTTCTTCAATGGCTTCTCTGCCACCCGATACTGCTACATATGCCATTTTCTCATCCCTCCTTTTTGACTAGACGAGGAATCGTGAACAACGTCCCCCCATCATCTACGAACAGGAAATCCAAACCTTGGGGGTATTCAAAGTACATCTCACCTCTCCAAGTGACTGCTTTTTCCACCATAGCATTCGTATCAATGGAAATCGTGCCGTCGATACCGGGGCCGGTCATCGTCAAACGGATATCTTTTTTTTGCGGTATCTTGACCACAATGGTCGCTGACTTATGTGGATCTGCCAGTGTGCCACACTTGGCTTCTTCGATTGCAGTTTTGAGCATATCTTCCTGTTCCACGAAAATAAAGTCTGCATGGCTGCAATCTACCTCAGAAGACAGTGTGAGAGAAACAATATCCTCCCGCAGGGCAGTATTGCCGAACGTAAAAAATGTGGTTTCATTGTCCAACAATGTGAATGCAACAGTAAGGAAGGCTTTATTATCGCCATACAGTTTCTCCGCATAGGGTGCAAGTTCTACCCTTTGCAGCGGATTGGACATTGCTTTCAGCATCAACCGAAATACATGCTGTCCATCATGAACAATATCAAAATCATGAATTTTTTTCATTATGCTTCGCCTCCTGACATTGTATTGAAATTTACCATTGTCTTGAGGTACATGGCATTTTCCTGCTCATGTTTTGCTATCTGTTCTGCCTCCAAAGCCAATAGCTCCTCTTCAATTTTTTTCATGACCGGAAGATGGTTATTGAAGCCACAGTCGATAACTGCCATTGCCAATACTTTCTCAAAATCATCTCCCATCGTGACTGCCATACCCTTGACCTTGTTCATTTCCACGATGGTTTCTGTAACCATGACTTCACCGATGTAAAACAAACTGTTTCGGACAGGTTCACGCATCTTTATCATAGTAAGTGTCTTGCTCGGTTCCTTGATGATGAGCACATCGCCACTGTCCTGAACGAGTTGTGAAAGTGCTTGTAATTTTTCCTTTTTCGCACCAACCATAATGCGAAACAATCTTCTTTTCTCCATCATTTAATCCTTTCTTTTACCTTTGTAGAAATCATTTCCAATAGGATAACCGCAATGACAATGACGATAGTTAAATATCCCGTTTCCTGCAAGTCGAAGTAAAAACTACCGGACATGAACAGATCATATCCAATACCGCCTGCACCTGCAGCCGCTCCAATCGCCACAGCATTGGCAAAATTGATTTCAAACCGCATAAATGTCCATGACAACATTAAACTCATTGAGGAAGGCAGAATTGCCTGAAACACGATTTGCCAGTAAGAGGCTCCGCTGGCTTTCAGTGCTTCAATGGTGCCATTGTCGATTTCTTCGATGGACTCTGCGTATGCCTTCACAAGATAGCTGATACTGTGGAAGGTCAATCCAACGACGGCAGCGATACTGCCGACTCCCGCAGAGACTGCAAAAATGAGCACCCATAATATTGTCGGCACTGCTCGAATAAAGGATACAAAAGCCTTAACAACAGTCGCCACCTTGGGATTTGAAATATTGCCGGCACACAGCAGCGAACAGAAAAACGCAATCAATGCACCGATAATCGTAGACAATGCACCAAGTGAAAATGTTACGGCTAACTGATAAAGCATTTTCCCAAATGTAAGATAGTGGAGTTTAGGGTGAAAAAAGGCTGTTGCAAAGTTATGGAAAGTGTCCACGATTGCCGTTCCAACTTCAATTTCTTTGCGTTCCAAAGTGAAAAATGCCAGAATTGTAAGCATGATAAGGCTGATAATTGTCCATCGAATGGCTATGGAACTTTTGCTCTTGACTGCAATCTTCATACGTCCCTTTTTGTCCTGCTGAAGAGAGATAGGACATGGTAATGTCTTTGTTTG
Organism: Anaerotignum sp.; assembly: GCA_020024255.1. Taxonomy (GTDB): domain Bacteria; phylum Bacillota; class Clostridia; order Lachnospirales; family Anaerotignaceae; genus Anaerotignum. The sequence goes on along the minus strand of JAHHTX010000001.1, from coordinate 24,864 downwards.
CATTTTACAGAATCGCCCTCCTTATTTGATTAGAAATCGTTTCGATTAGGACGACAACGATAACAATGAGAATAACAACCAGTCCCACCGACCCAAATTCCAAGCGTTTATAGTACAAATCGAATTGATAGCCAATTCCTGTGGCTGTCAAAATGCCAATCAGCGTCGAAGAACGGATGTTGGTTTCAATCATGTAGAGAATCCATGTGATGATTCCCTCAATAGAGGTCGGAAAGATTCCCTGAAATACGATTTGCAGGAATGTTGCACCTGTTGCTTCCAGCGTTTCAATACAGTCTGAACTGACCTCGTCTATGGTCTCAATAAAGGCTCTTGTCAATAAACCGAATGTGGTAAAGAACAAAGCCAAAAAACCTGTGACCATATTCTGCCCAAAGGAAAACAGAAACAGCATGGCCCATACCACATCGGGGACATTCCTAAAAAAAGCGGCAACCATACGAATGCATTTGCTCACGGTGGGATTTGTCCTTGTCGTCCTAGAGCCATACAAACTGAACCCGAAAGCAAATATTCCTGCAATCACTGTCACTGCCACACTCAGTAAAATGGTGTCAGACAACTGCTTTGCAATTTTTGGAAGTCTCTGAAATGCCTTTGCATCTGGAATCAGGTTCGATGCCATCCATACAACTGCCTTTGGGACGGACTTCACTCCATCAACGGGGTTAAAGTTTGACAGTAACGAAGAAATGAAAAACAGTGCCAATATCACCAACAGTATCATGGTTTGGTTCTTCCTTTTCTTCCGAAAAAGGTCTTTTTGATTTTCCATGCTTACTTCTCCTCCATGTCTGTAATCAAATCTCCCGTTTTAGAACCGTAGATTCGGTGGATTTCCTGCCGTGTAAGATTTTCGGGACTTCCATCATAGACGATTCTTCCTGCATTTACACCGATAATTCGTTCAGAATAGTTCTTCGCAACGTCTACCTGATGGAGATTAACCAGACAGGTGATTTGCATTTTCTGGTTAATTTCTTTCAGATGATCCATGATGACTTTAGCTGAACTGGGGTCAAGAGATGCAATCGGCTCATCACATAAAATCAATTTAGGGCGCTGCATGATGGCTCGTGCAATGCCGACACGCTGTTTCTGCCCGCCAGAAAGCTCATCACAACGTTTATATGCTTGTTCTGCCAAACCCAACAGTTTCAGAATTTCAAATGCTTCCTGCTTTTCGTCTTCGGTATATTTTCCGATGGCTCCCGAAAAAACAGATTTTTGTCCCAGTCTGCCATGCAGTACATTTTCCAGTACACTTAGGCGATTGACCAAATTATAATGCTGAAAAATCATTCCAACCTGTGTCCTTACAGAACGAAGGTCTTTTTTGTTCAGCTTGGTAATTTCTTTTCCGTCGAACAGAATCTCTCCGGTATCCACATCAATCAGACGGTTGACACTGCGAAGTAGTGTTGACTTTCCGGCTCCAGATGCACCAATGATGGAAACAAACTCTCCCCGATTTACAGAAAAGTTCACATCATTCAGTGCACGTGTCTCACCATTGTACATCTTGTTGACGTTTTTAAATTCTAATAATGCCATATGATTCCTTTCCTACAAGGGATATCAGGATATAAAAAACTGTCGCATAATTTTCCTCATGCGACAGTTCCAACCTAATTGTGAAGTATAGTGTCACAACAAAACAGTTTACAATCCATAAATGGTTTTAATACGATTCTCGTCCCTTATATATTTTCAATAGGTTTAATTTGCCATGTTTCGGATTGGATTGTACCAATCGTCTTCTACCAGAACAAATCTCTCTTTATCTGTTTTGGTGAACATACCAACATTGCCACTTTCTTTTGAAACAAAGAGTTTATCATTATTTGCTGTTTCATCTGATGTAAACAATTCCTGAATCTTTGCTACTTCATCTGCACTCAAGGTTGTTGTATTGTAGGCAAAGGGGCCATTGATAACCGGAGTAGATTGAATCACTGCAACCTTCTCCCCTGCGAATTTATCAAATGGAGCAGATGCGTCATCCTTGATTTGATAAACTGAGCCGGTTTCTCCCAACTTTCCTTCAACCTGGGTTGCATATGGATTGATTTCCGTATCGCAGAAAGCAGCAACGTCTGCCTTTCCTGTCAGCAAGTTCACTGCAGAACCTTGGTGAGAACCGCCAAACAACACTTCGGAGAAGAACTTATCCTTGCCGCCCTCCAGCAGCATATCAACATTCAGTCCTGCCCATTCCGGCATTGCGGAGAAGTAATCAATAATAGTGGAAGTTGGAACTTTAAATCCAGATGTAGAGCTGTTGCTGACAAAAGACATCTTCTTTTGGGCAATGTTGTCCATGCTGTATTCTGTGCCATCTTTGTACTGTTCTTTGTCCTCATCATTCACAGCAAGGAAGGAATAGTAGATGGCATCATCCAACGTACCAGATGCACCGGAATTGACGAATAAGGGCTGTACGTTATCAGACTTTTGGTTAGCCTCCACATATCCCTGTGCTCCCATGAAACAAATGCTTGCTGTTCCATTAGCAATGGATTCAATGGCGATAGCATAGTCCGTAGTCAGCTTTTGCTCTACCTTACGACCAGTTGCCTGTTCAATCAGCTTTCCGAACTCCTCTCTTGCAGGAGCATAATCCTCTGCGGATTCGTTAGGATACCAAACCATCACAATAGGATCCTTCTTGTTCTGACTTTCCGCTGTGCTTTGTGCCTCGCCTGCGTCATTCGTAGCTGTGCCACAGGCTGCCAGACTCAGTAGCATCGCACCAGACAAAGCGGCAGACATAACCTTTGAAAATACCTTATTTCGTTTCATAATGTTTACCTCCAATTTGATTGTTGCAGTAATAGATACTAGCCACTTCCGATTCTAAAAGAAAACGATAATTTTAACCACCAAATTTATGGAAAATATGCGTAAAACGCATGTTAAATGGTGTGGGATTCTGCCGTTATCTGTTCCAAGTGACTTTTCCTCTTCCACCCAACTTGCCGACTGGTTTTCCCTCCACGGAACAGCAGGAAATGATATTGGGATTACACATACAGATTTTACAGGAAGGAGCAAAAGGAATATTGAGTAACAGTCTTTTAGGCAACGGCAAAAGGAAAAAAGATATTTTTTTCTTGAGGCTATGATTCCTCTGAAAGTAAAATGTACCAACAAATCTGCTAACAGATGGCAAGCCTTCACCAACCTGAAAATCACTGAATTATCTTACTGAATAAAAATGAAATCCATGTGAAAAATAAACTATGGAGAACAGTTTCTCATCAAACAGTTGGTACTGGAACAACGGCTTTACATAAAAATATTCCTTTACAAAATCCTTGGTACGAAAAAAATAGAAATAACTTACCTATGTTTTCTAAATTTCCAACATACTGAAAAGTTGTCAGTAATGTACATATATAATCAAAACAAATACCAAATTTGTGTTGACAAGGCGTTTTGGCAGAAACGCTAAAAAAAGGCATTGTCGTATATTCACGACAATACCTTTTTTCTGCTTCGTTATTGTACCTCGTTCAAAATCTCCTCAGGAATTAATCCCAATCTCCATAAGGAAATCCCCTTCACGCCCATCATCTGCATCAATGCCTTCTTATCCGCAATGCTTCTGCTGTCTTCATACCAGATAATCTTTTTGGTATCACCATCTTGCACTTCTAAATAAGGATTTTTATACTTTTCGGAATATCCTGCTTTTGCCCCATTTTGTATATAAGTTTGAATGGTTTGGTAATTATTTTGAATTCCTTTTTCATTGACAATAGCACCATTTTTCACATCCCACTCCACATTGGCAGAAGGACTTATCCCCAAAACAATTTTATTTTTATCGGCAATCCCAGTGTTTTTATCTCCAATTACTTTTAGCCCATGATAAACTTCGGGAAAAGGTGTTACAGGTGTTGTGGTAAAGCCGCTGTCCTGTACCTCTTTGGAAACACCCTTTGCTTCATAATCATATGCCATTAAAATGACCTTATCTGCCAATTCCCCAATGGCCTTAAAATCATATCCGTCGTAATATATGCCGTCTTTTGTTGCAGGATGCACCGCCACATAGAGTTTTTTCCCTTTTGCCTCCAGTTTTCCGTCCAGTTCACCAAGGAATGCCGTAAAATTCTGTTTCATGGCACTTCCTCTGAGTCCCTCAAAATCAATGGTCACACCCATGTAAGGATTTTTGCCCAATTTCTTATAGGGCACCGTAACTTCTTCCAAAATACCATTAACCGCCGCTGTTCTGTTTTCCGCATTTCCCAGTATTTTCTCTGCTGTGGCTATGTCAGAAAGGAATACATTGAGGTTGGTCTGTACGCCATTTGCCTGCAATTCATTAACAATCTGCTCATAGCCTTCTGGTACTGTCCATTCATTGCCATTATCAGATAATGTATTCACCACAACGCCTTCGCCGTCCCGATATTCCATGCGGCTCCAACCAAAGGATACCGCATCCATTTCCTTTGCAACATCTTTCTGCCCGTAGGAAGAAAAAGCATAAAATCCATGTACAAAATTTGTATCACCGTGCATCTTGTCAAAACAGCGTATCATCATGGCTGCCGCTTCTTCTCTTGTCGCTGTTCCCTGTGGCAAAAACTGTCCTTCACCTTTTCCACTGACAATGCCAAAATCATAGGCAAGGTTAATATATCCTTTATTGGCAGATACATCAGTAAAACGGTTGTCTTTTTCCGCATCTTCTGCAAGGCTGTCATAACCCAAGCCCTTCACCAGCATCACCGCCATTTCCTCACGGGTAATGGGATCATTGGGTCTAAACTCTCCTCCTGCGTCCACTGCTTTGTGCTTTACTGCTGTTTCAATGCTCTGAAAATACCAAGCATTTTTATCCTGATTATCCGAAAAAGACCCACTTTCACTTGCGGCCTTTTCCCAACCGAACATACGGCACATCATGGAAACAAACTGCCCTCTTGTCACAGTCTGTCCAAGTCCAAAACGCCCTTGTTCTACACCGCTGATAAAACCAATTTCACTTGCTTTTTTAACTTCCTGATATGCCCAGTGATTGGCAGGCACATCGGAAAACTCTGCTCCCCATACTGTCTGGCTGCACAGCATACATACCACAGCCGCCACCAAAAAGATTTTCTTTTTCATATTTCTCCCCCTATTCTGCAAAATCAAAAAAATTCTGCTGTATTTTCACTTCATGTATAAAGCTGTATGGTACACCTGTACCATACAGCTTTATTTTACACCTTATCCTCTTGACTTTCACCTACAAATTTCTTAATTTTTTTGCGTTTTTTATGTATGCAAATCACAACTACAGCCGCAATACCACAGCTAATCAGAAGTGCAATACCTGCGTTAGAACTGCGTGTGCTGTAAATGGTAAATTCATTTCCCTTCATGGGGAAGCATAAGTATTGACCATCTCTGTCCACAGACAGCTTCTTTGCACCTTGCTCAGTCAGTTGATACAAGTGTACTCTGCCTTTTCCTTCCGGTACACAGTAACGAATCAAATGCTCTTTCTTGCCATCATCAGGCAATTTGACCTTCCAGCCTTCGGCATATGTACCACCTTCTGTCACGCCTGCTTCTTTTTCGGAAAGCGGTGTCAGCGTAATCACATCATCTTCTGCAAAGCTGCCTTCTGCCAACATAACCGACTTCACACCATCATCACATTTTTCTTTAGATGCAATAGAAGAATTATTCTGGGTATATACCGCCTCCAAAATACGGTCAAAGGTAACGGTCTTTGGCAAATCCTCCCATTTTCCTGAACAGCCCTTTTTCAAAGGAATTTTCGGAATTTCCTGACTGCTCACTTCTGCACCGTATGGGTATGCCAAATCCGCAAGAATTTTTCCGTCTGCGATAAAGGTCAAATAGAAAGAACGGAAACGCTCCGGCAGTCCTTCCAGTTGTATGAAGTCCTCATAGGCCATAGGTTCAGCTTTTCCTGCATAGCTGATGTCATCAATACCGCCCCATTCACACTCTACAAAATAGTTATCAGAAAATTCTCCTTCTGCATTGCCTGCAATAGTGCCAATTCCCTCATCTGCCTTTGCAATGTCTACCATTGCACCACATTTCAAAATATCATTACCCTGTCCTGCAATGCCGCCAATATATTTTCCCCCTTCCAAAATAACCTTTGCTGCACTTTTTCGAATGACAGAATCGCTCTGTCCTGCAATGCCGCCCACATAATCGCCATTTTGGCTGATTACTTTTCCGTAGGCCTCACATTGGGAAAGACTACCCATTTTCATGTATCCAACAATTCCGCCAATATAATCCTTCTTACCCGTGACAGCTCCATGGTTTATGGAACTCCGCAGTATCGCCTTTGTCTGATAGTGTACATCCAAAGATCTTTTTCCTTTTTTCTCCAAATCATCTTCAGGGTCAAAGTCATATTCCACACCAATCACACCACTGATACCGCCTACATCTACGTCACCTTCTACAATGCCATAGTTTCGGCATTGCTCTACAACGCCTTCCGGAGAAGTATTTTCTGCCTCAGAAACATCTTCATACCGCTCATCAGAATTATCTTCATCTAATACCGCTTTATAAATATCGTGCATAATATCAATGATTGTTCCCATTTGACGATTCATGGCACGAAGATCTTCAATCAGAATATCTCCTTTTTCATCCATATCGTCTACCAATCCATCGACTTCATCTAAAATTTCGCCGGTGCGGTCTAAAAGTTCGTCAGAATTTTCTCTAAACTTTGCCCCCGGCACAGGAAACTGCGGTGTTCCCCCTGCCTGAAAGCTTTCCACTGCGTCTTGCAGTCTGCCTGTAATATCAGCCGCTTTCTGCTCCACATCTTCCATTTCCGATATCGCATCGTCCAAGTGAGAAAGCGATGCACCCAGTTCTTCTGCCATATCACTTCCGCTGTTCAATGCCTTCTCCACTTCTTTTTTGGCATCTTTCATGGAATCCCGCAGTTCGCCACCTTTTGATTGCCAACTGTTTATGGCATTATTTAAACTTGACAAAGCATTCTTCAATTCCTGCACTGCCGCCTGCACATTTTGTTTCTCTGTATCGGGCACAGTCGGAAGATGAGGAAGATTACCTCCATTACCTCCATTACTGTTCCCTTCTGCCCCATCTCCACCATCAACAGGCGGTTTCTGTGGTGGTTTTGGAAGTTCCGGTTTTGGTATACTTCCCGCCGCATTTTTCAAACTCTCCAGAACTTTTTTTGCCTTCTGTACAACACCTATTGCACTATTTTTTACATTACCCAAAATATCCAAATAGGAATCCATCGCAGGTTCCAAAATATCTATGCTTTCCTTGGTGTGTGCAAAAATCTTTTCTCCAGACTCTGCTGCGTCCTGCATCTTGTCCGTCAAACGATGCATCTGTGAAAACACATCTTGTATTTCTTCCGAAAGTACATCACCCTGCTGCATAGCTCTGTTCATATCATAAATAAAACCATCTGCCCGCTCTGCCATGTCATTGACAATAAGCAAACTTTCTTCCACATAATCCTGTGTATGCTTAATGAGATAATCCGCATTTCCTCTGGCATCGTTTGTCAATGCGGAAATATTCTGCATACGGGCTGAAAAAGCATTTCCCGTGTCCTGTGTATCATCTAACAGACCATCCATAAGCTTTTGCAGTCCCGTAAAAGCATCAAGAAGGCGTTCCAAATCATCTTTGCCAAATTTCAATGTCAAATATGGCTCCATCTGTCCGACTATACCACCAATATCTTTTCTCCCATATACCTTACCTTTGTTTTCACATTTCCGTATCTGTCCCGACTGTCTGCCAGCAATACCACCCACATTATAGCCTATGCGGGGATACCCAATGGTACCGATATTCTCACAGTCCTCCAAAAGACCACTGGAAAATCCCGTAATACCGCCAATATCTGTATAAGCGGAAACATTCTCTGTACTGTTGATTTTTGATACATCAATTTCATCTAAAGATGTTTTCACATTTTCCCCTTCTGTATTGACAGAACTTTCATTTCTGCTTCTCAGAATTCTGCCCAAATTTTGTCCTGCAATTCCTCCGGCATAATGTTCCCCTTCAATTTTTCCAAGGACTGTGCAATCTGCAATGATGCCTGTTTCTTCGTTAATCCCAACAATACCACCAATATTATTTCTTCCTTCCACGACACCTTTAAAAGTAGATGCAGAAACTGTGCCACTGTTGTTTCCCACGATACCACCCACAGCATCTTTGCTGCCGGATACCGCCCAAGTTCCTGTCACCTGTAAGTTTTTCACTTCTGCCCCCGCTGTCAGGTAGCGGAAAACACCCATATCTGATGCAGAGGAACGGTAAGTGCCAATATGAATACTGTGTCCGTTACCGTCAAAACTGCCGCAAAAAATAGGAACAGGGCGAAATTTTCCATTTAAATTCAAATCCGTATTAAGTACAACGCTTTTTCCCTGTGACCAACTGTCCAATTTGCAGTTTTTGATAAAATCAGCCCAATCTTTTTCCGAAGAAATGGAAATAACATTCCCGCCATCTGATGCCAATGCCTGAGGTGTAAATGGCACACTAACTGCAATAAGTACTGTTAGAAAAAATGCAATCCATCGTTTATACCTTGTTTGATTCATCTGTTTCGCCCCCTTTCTTTTCCTTTTCTTCTTCCGGAATAAAATCTTCTAAATTTTCTCGTTTCAAAAGATGCTGTCCATCTTCCGGCAATGTCCCTGTATTCAATATGGCATGAATATCACCACGAATAATGCCCTGTACTTTTGCATCCATAACACCATTGACATATCCACGAATGTGTCCATTTAAACGCATTGCACTGTTGGCCTCATGTGTAATTTCCGGTGGCTTAATATCAAACTTTGTACGTTCGATAATGGTATCTCCCAGTAAAAGGATTTCCGGCAGTACCAACATAACCAAGAAAATAGACAAAATTGTGCCTCGTCCCAAGCATATCCCAATAGATGCAACAGTGGGATCAGAGGAGATAAACCCAATTAAGAGTCCTGCTGCTGCCAGCATGGAACCGGAAGTAATAATGGTAGGAAATGCCTGATTCAATGCTACACTAATTGCTTTTTTCGGCGGCAACTCCTTTTTCAAGTCCATATAACGACTGGAAATTACAATGGCATAGTCGATATTTGCCCCCATCTGAATGGAACTTACAACCAAATAGCTGAGGAAGAACAATGGACTTTTCATCAAATATGGGAAGGAAAAGTTAATCCATACACTCCCCTGAATAACCAAAATCAGTAGAATAGGCAAGCCCACTGACTGAAAGGTAAACAATAGTACCAAAATAACAAATACAATAGAAAGAATACTAATCATGACATTATCCCGGCTAAAAGAAGATGATAAGTCGTAATCGCTAGTGGTATTTCCTACAAGAAGAAAATCGTCATAATACTGCTTTACATCATCTCTTAACTCACCATTTAAGAACGCAAATGTCTTTTCCCCTTCTTCTGGCAAACCCAAATCCAAAACCAAACGGGTGTATTCCTCTCCTTGCAGCTGTTTTTGTGCATCACTTATTTTTTCATAAGCATCATCCAAATCCTGTTTCAAATCCTCATCTAGTTCCACATAACCCTTGTCGGCTTCTTCATGGACAAAAAGGAACATATCTATAAGCGGAACCTTATATTTATCTAGGTTTGCTACATATCCATATTCTTGTTCTTTCAATCCATAGGCTGTATATAACAGATTTGCAACTTCCACGTCCAAATCAAGCATTTCTGCAAACTGCCTTGGCGTCAGTTCATCTGCCAGCTTGTAATCGTCTTCAGCCTCTGCATTGGCAATCCCAAGGGCAGACTTTACTTCCGGGTGACTTTCCAATTTTGCAAGCAATGCACGTTCTTTGTCATAGTCACCTTTTGGTATAACTACTGCTAAGGTATTCTGTGCCCCAAAAGTATCGTTTACCTTATGGTCAGCGATGGTCTGTTCACTTTCCTGAATGGAAGTAATATTGGTATAGCCATAAGCATAAGGGCACATAGACGACAATTTAAATCCAATCAAAATTGCCACCAAAAAAATAGGTGGTACAACATATTGGAATTTAATAATAATCCGTCCAATTCCTTCAATATTCGGTACAAAATTTTGATGGTGTGTACGGTCTATCCCCTTACTGAATAGCACCAACAAACCGGGCATCAACGTAAATACCGATAACAAACTAAACAATATGGCCTTTATCAGTACACGACCCAAGTCATAACCAATGCCAAATTTCATAAACATCAGAGCCATCATACCGGAAATTGTGGTCAAGCTACTGGCAGAAATTTCCGGTATTGCTTTGCTCAAGGCAATGATAACTGCTTCTCTTGGCTCCATTTTCTGCCGTTCTTCACTATATCTGTGGCAAAGAATAATGGCATAGTCAATGGCAAGTGCCAACTGCAATACTACCGTTACAGAATCAGAAATAAAGGAAATTTCCCCAAAAAAGAAATTTGTTCCCTTATTGAGAATTGCCGCTGTACCAAAAGTAAGAAGTAGTACAGGAATTTCCATATATGTTTTAGAAGTCAAAAGCAGTACACTAACAATAATCACGCCTGCAATGACCATAATCATCTTCATTTCTTCAGCCAATGCAGCCGATCGGTCGTTACCTACTTCTGTTGATATGTATACGTCATAAGGCTTTAAAAGAGAGCGAATATCCTCCAGAGCCTCTTTTGACACATCATCTTCCACTTCTCCGTCAAAAGTCACGCTAAACATCGCCGCCGCCCCAATATAATGGTCTTGGGTTTCATCGAATAAAGCTTCTTTCACACCGGATACTTCCTCTAACTCCTTTGCAATATCCTCTGCTTGTTGATATGTAATATTATTGACCATAACTCTTGCAGTGGCAAAAGTCGTAAATTCCTTTTCCATTAAATCAAGACCTTGTCTTGTTTCCGTTTCTTTTGGAAGATAGGAAGTCAAATCGTTGTTTACTGCTGTCCATCTGCTTGATACTAGCGAAAAAATAATCGCCGCACCATATATAAGAAAAAATAAATTCCTTTTATCTACAATCAATGTTGCCAGACGAACCATAAAGCTTGGGCCGTCATGATTTTTTGCCATACTATCACCCTTTTTAAAAACTTATAAATAAAATAATAATCTCTTTTCTAACAGATTTCCATAGACATTCTACCTATTTTGTATAAAAAAGCGTCTTTCGTTTTCATGCCGGCAGAAATGAATGACTGCTAAATTTCACCTTTATTTACAGGAAAAAACTGTATAAAATCAACAGCGTTTAACAATTATTTTTCCTTCGTAGTAGTATACCATATTATGCAAAATTCGATAATCATTCTTCTTCATTTTCCTTAAATTTCCCAAAAAAATACATATGTGCTTTCCTTTTGGAGATTCCCATTGATATAAAAAAAGACGGCATTTCTACCGTCTTTTCCATACACAACTTAGTCAACCTTAACGATTGTCTTTTTGTTATATGCACCACAAGCCTTGCAAACCTGATGAGGAACCATCAGTTCACCACACTTGCTGCATTTTACCAGGCTGGGTGTTGCAATCTTCCAGCTCTGTGCTTTTCTTTTATCTCTTTTAGATTTCGATACTCGTCCCTTGGGTACAGCCATTTCTACACCTCCTCATCAACATTGAAAAGAGCCCTTAAACTTTCAAATCTTGGATCAAACTCCGTAGTATCACATCCGCAATCTCCTTTGTTCAAATCCTTGCCGCAGACAGGGCAGAGTCCTTTGCAGTTCTCGCTACAAACCACTTTCATGGGAAGATTCTCCACAATCCCGCTTCTGACAAAATCCGTAAGATCAATCCGATCTCCCGAAAAAGTTTCTGTCTCTTCGTTATCTCTGCCTGTATGGGAAAAACGCTCCTCAATATTGAAGGTAACCTCAACCAAGACCGGTGTTAGGCAACGGTCACAAGGGATTTCGACCTTTGTTTTCCCTTTTGCCTCCAAAACGAAAATCTCGTTTTCGTTTCTGAGTGTTCCTTCTATTTTTACAGGCTCCATAAAACCCACAACATCGGGATACACTGAACAATCTTCCATTTGCTCGCATAAAGAAACAGGCATAGATGCACCGTTTTTTCCGAATAATTGAGCCATTTCCAACTTCATTCTCTATCACCCCGTAGTCGTACCTAAGCTATTATACAGAAAGGAGTCTTATTTGTCAAGCAATTCCTTTGTATCTCTTGCGATAACCAGTTCTTCATTTGTAGGAATAACCAGTACTTTTACTTTGGAGTCAGGTGTGGAAATTTCCATTGCTTCTCCTCTCAACGCATTCTTTGCAGCGTCAATCTGTACACCCAGATAACCCAGATAATCACAGATTTCCTGTCTTGTCACACCGGAGTTTTCGCCCAGACCTGCTGTAAATACGATGCAGTCTACACCGTTCATTGCTGCTGCATATGCACCGATACTCTTTGCAACTTTGTAAGCAAATACGTCCAGAGCCGCTTTTGCTCTTTCGTTACCCTGTTCGCTTGCGCTTTCCAAGTCACGGAAGTCACTGGAAACACCGGAAAGACCCAAAACGCCGGATTTCTTGTTCAGAATCACGTCCATATCTTCAGGTTTCAGATTTTCTTTTTCCATCAGGAATGTCACAACAGCAGGATCAATATCTCCGGATCTTGTACCCATAACCAGACCTTCCAACGGTGTGAAGCCCATGGTTGTATCAATAGATTGACCATTTTTCACTGCACTTACAGAACCACCGTTGCCCAGATGGCAAGTAATTGTCTTTACCTGATCATAAGGCTTGTTCAGCATTTTTGCAGCTTCTTCGGAAACAAATCTGTGGCTTGTGCCGTGGAAACCGTATCTTCTGATTTTATATTTTTCATAGTATTCGTAAGGAATTGCATACAGATATGCTTTTTCAGGCATTGTTTGATGGAAAGCGGTATCAAATACAGCAACCTGAGGTACGCCGGGCATAATCTTTTCGCAAGCGTGAATACCAATAAGGTTTGCAGGATTGTGCAAAGGTGCAAGTTCGGAGCATTTTTCTACTGCCTTGATTACTTCCGGTGTAATAATCACAGAACTTGCAAATTCTTCTCCACCATGAACCACACGATGACCTACGGCATTGATTTCGCTCATGTCCTTTACCACACCGTGTTCAGGGTTTGTCAGTGCGTCCAGTACCATTTTTACAGATACGCTGTGGTCTTCCTGATAATCGTCAAAGATAACGGCATCTTTGCCTGTAGGCTGATGTTTCAGTCTGGAACCTTCAATTCCGATTCTTTCACACAGACCCTTTGCCAGTACGCCTTCTGTTTCCATATCAATCAGCTGATATTTCAGGGAAGAGCTGCCGCAGTTCAATACAAGAATTTTCATGTCTTTCTCTCCTTATTTTTCCTTTTTTTCAACGTGTCAAATAAAATCTTTTGCAATATTTCTGCTTTATCTTAGTTTTTTGTCATTACCTGTGCCTGTACAGCTGTCAGTGCAACAACAGCAACAATATCATTTGCAGAGCAGCCTCTGGACAAATCGTTTACAGGTTTTGCAATACCCTGCAAAATAGGGCCGAAGGCTTCTGCCTGACCAAATCTCTGTACCAGTTTGTAACCGATATTGCCTGCATCAATGTCAGGGAATACCAAAACGTTTGCTTTACCTGCAACAGAACTTTCAGGAGCTTTCAGTTCACCAACTTCTTTCACGATAGCTGCATCAAGCTGAATTTCGCCGTCCAGTTTGATTTCAGGATATTTTTCTTTTGCAATCTTCACTGCATCTACAACTTTTGTTACATCTGCGTGTTTTGCAGAACCCATTGTAGAATGGCTCAGCATAGCAACTCTGGGTTCTTTGCCAATAAATGCTTCGTAAGATTTTGCAGAATCTCCCGCAATGCAAGCAAGTTCAGCAGGATTGGGGTTCTGGTTCAATGCACAGTCTGCGAAAAGCAGAATGCCGTCATCACCATACTGTGGTGTCTTTGTTACCATAATAAAGAAAGAGGATACCAGTTCTGTGCCGGGTGCAGTTTTCAAAATCTGCAGTGCAGGACGCAGTGTATCTGCTGTAGAATGGATTGCACCAGATACCATACCATCTGCAATACCAAGTTTTACCAGCATAACGCCAACAAACAGAGGATCGTCCAGAAGGAGCTTCTTTGCTTCCTCAGGTGTCATACCCTTTTTCTTTCTTGCTTCTACCAAAGCTGCTACGATTTCATCCATTCTGTCGTAATTTTCGGGATCAACAAAAATTGCGTTAGAAACATCAAAGCTGCCTGCTGCTTCCATGATTTTTTCTTTGTTGCCGACCAAAACGATGTCTGCCAGATTATCCTTCAAGCAGGTTGCTGCTGCTTCCAAATTTCTTTTTTCGAAAGATTCGGGCAGTACAATTACCTTTTTGTCTGCTTTTGCTTTTGCTTTCATTTCAGATAAAAAATCCACAGTAAAGACCTCCATTTTGTATAGATTCTCATGTTTTGCCAGAGGAAATTTCCTCATGCCTTATTTCTTTACACCCGTCAAAAGACGGCTATCGTATCTATTATAATCAAAATCCTTCTTCCATACAAGCCTATACGGAAAAAAATAGGAAAAATGTGTTTTTTTATAATTTTCTTCCGCATTTTCGACAAAAAACATAATCCTTTTTCGCCTTTGCACCACAATAGGGGCAATATGCAGCTTGTGTTTCTTGTGTTTCTTCTTTTTGTGCCAATGCTTCTCCTGCTTTTCTGCCATATCGTTCTTCTAAAGGGTCAACTTCTTCCCCATCGTCTGTAATATCATAACTGGACCATCTGTTTTCGCTGGTAGCATTATGAAAACCGACATATGCCTGTATACCGGCTGCAATAATAAACACCACACCAAAAAGTACAAAAGGCATGGGGGCTCCTATTTTTGCTGCACCTAAACACCAAATCACACCAAATATCATGGCAAAAATAGATGCAATACCTGATTGCATAGATGGACCTCGTCCCGGTTTAATACTCTTCATATCACACCTCTTATTCTGTTGTCAAAGGAAACTCCATAAAAAATGTAGTACCCATAAATTCTTTGCTTTCAATACGAATACTGCCACCTACAGAAGATATTGCTGCATTGACCACGTCCATACCTACTCCTCTACCGGAAAACATGGTTGCTTTACTTTTGGTGGTAAAACCGGAACGCAGAAGCAAAGCATAAATTTCGCTGTCCTCACATTCCCTCACCGGTTTTTTCATGAGTCCTTTTTCCTCAGCTGTCTGCAAAATCTTCTTTTTGTCCAGTCCCCGACCATCATCACGAAATACCACAAAAACACGCTGTGGTGTTTTCTGTATCTCAAGAGAAATTTCTCCTACAGGTGTTTTCCCCATTTTTATTCTGTCTTCGGTTTTTTCCAATCCGTGATCCATGCTGTTTTTCATCATCTGAATCACCGCCATAGACACTTTATCGTAAATATCTCTTGGTACCTCCGTTCCTGCCCCCGATACTTTTACGATAAATTCCTTTTCCAGATCCCGTCCCATGATTGATGCAAGACGTTCCATTTGCGGAATCAGTGCCGAAAAATCTGTATAAGGAATCCATTTTTTCCCTTTTCTTGTATAGGCAATCTGATAGCTTGGGCCTTCCGGCTCATTGTCACTATCTACATGGGCAAGAAAGTTTTTAATGCGGCGTACCACAGACCAGCCAAAATCCGTCACATCATCTTCTGTTTCCATACGCCGAAGTTCTCGCTTAAAATAGCCGGACACCATACGCAAAAGCTGCAAAATTGTATCCAAATCCTTGTCTGTGGGATTTTCTTCTTCCCGTAAATAAGAAAATAAATCCTCAGCACTGTGAGCTGTTTCCGAAAATGCAGGGTAGCCCATCATGGAAGATGTTCCTTTTATGCTGTGCATAGTGCGAAATAAACTGTCTACCTCTGAAGGTGTAACAACTATTTTTTCTTCTTTTGTTTTACTTTCAATAAATTCATCCAATCTGTCTATATTTTTCCACGTTTCCTCCAGAAATAATTCTTGCAGAAAATCGGGACTTTCCGGCAAATTTCCCATGGCACCAACCTCTTACTTTCACCTTGTTCTTAAAATCACTTCTGCACCTTGAAAAAAGCCCGTTTCACCTCTCTGTTTCACCTCTCTAAAGCAGGTTTTTTCATGCAAAGTATTATCATCAGTATATCTCTATTTTCCGAAATTTTCCATACGAAAATTTTATATTTGCAATAAAATATGGTATACTTTTCAAGACAAGAAAAACAAAGAACAAAAAATATGGAAATCTCTTTTCCGCTTTATATAAGGATGTGAAAAAATGGATACTGTGGGAATCATAGCAGAATTTAATCCCTTTCATAAAGGACATGAATATCTCCTTTCGGAAGCCAAAAAAAAGACAGGGGCAAAATATGTCATTGTTGTTATGAGTGGCAGCTTTGTCCAAAGAGGAGAAGCCGCACTTTTTGACAAATGGACACGGGCAAAGTGTGCCCTTTTAAACGGTGCAGACATGGTATTGGAACTGCCTGTGCTTTTTTCTGCTGCCAATGCGGAAACCTTCGCAAAGGGCAGCATTCGTGTTTTGGAAAATACCGGTATGGTAGATTCTCTTTGTTTCGGCTCGGAAAGCGGCGACCTTGCCTCTTTGCAGGAAGCTGCAAAATGTATGGTACATGAAACAAAGGAATTTCAACATCTCTTAAAAAGTTATCTAAGCCAAGGCATTTCCTATCCTGCTGCCCGTGCCAAAGCTGTAGAAACCGTTTCCCATATCAACAAAGATATTCTTTCACAACCAAACCATATCCTTGCTTTGGAATATCTAAAGGCATTGGAGCAGTTTGGCAGTACCCTTCGTCCCTACACCGTAAAACGGCAGGGAAGCGGCTTTCATAATCCCACTCTTGCAACAAAATTTGCCTCTGCCACAGCCATACGGAAAGCAATTTTAGAAAACAAAGTAAAGGAGGCTTCTTTGTACATTCCGGAAAACACCGTTGATTTGCTTACCAAAGAGCTATCTCTTGGTACCGGCCCAGTAACACTCTCTGGACTAACCGATATTCTTCATTATAAACTCCGTACCATTTCGCAGGAACACCTCCATGAAATGGAAGAAGTCACAGAAGGCTTGGAAAACCGTATTCTTCGTTCTGTGGAACAATGCTATGCTCTGGACGATTTGATAGACTTTATCAAATCTAAACGCTACACCCGTACCAAAATTCAAAGAATATTGGTACATATTCTGCTAGACATTCGCAAAGAAAACGTTTCTCATTTTTTGCAAAAAATCCATCTGCCCTATATTCGGGTACTCGGTTTTCGCAAAGACTCTGCGGAAATACTTGGAGAACTGACAAAACGAGCAAAATGCCCTGTCCTGACCAATCTAAAAAAAGCGGCAGAACAGCTGGATAAAGAAGGCATGGAACTTCTCTCTCTGGAAAAAACGGCAACGGATCTCTATACCCTTGCCTCACCCAATCCCCTTTATCGTGCTCCAAATCGGGACTTTACCACCCCCATGGCAATTTTGTAAAATGAAAAAGGAGTAATCTGATGAAAAATACCGAACATCTTCTCATCAACAACATAGAACGACTGCACACCACAGACCTCGGTGTATACCGCATCAGGAAAAATCTCTCTCTTTCTACAGACGATGTGGTATCTTGGTGCAAAGAAAAAATCCTATCACCCCAAGCCACAAGTAACCCAAACCCATGCCAAACCAAATATACATGAAATCCCATAAACAGGCATAAGCTGTAACAAAACAATTCGTAAGGAAGTTTTCTATGAAATCCATATACCCTGCCACAGCTTTTGTCTGTTTTTTTCTTTTTGCTCTTTTGTGCTATCCAAAGGCCATGCTCGATGCTTCTGCAAGCAGTGCGAACCTTTGGTTTTCCACCGTACTGCCCTCTTTGTTCCCCTTTCTTACTGCGGCAGGCATATTATTCCGCTTAGGTGCTGCGGAAAAAATGGGACGACTCTTACAGCCTGTCATGAAGCCTATTTTTCGGCTTTCAGGCATCTGTGCCTTTCCGTTGTTTTTGGGGCTGCTCTCCGGCTACCCTATGGGTGCAAAAATGACTGCCCTGCTCTATGAAGAAAGAAAAATCACAAAAGCAGAAGCTCAAAAAGTCCTTGCCTTCTGCAACTGTCCCGGTGCTTTGTTTCTCATCGGCACCGTTGGTACAGGATTTTTCGGTTCTCCTGCGTGGGGATATGCCTTTTTTACCTGTGCCATTTTAGGCACTTTGCTGACAGGCATTTTGGTTCGCTTTCTTCCTTCCCCCTCCATTCCTGCCACCTCTTTTTCTTCGCAAACAAAAAAAGAGGGATTTTCCTCCCTCTTTTCTTCTGCAATCAGCGATGCACTGACCACCGTTGTACAAATCGGCGGTTATATTATCTTTTTTGGTGTTTTGACAGAATCCTTCCGCCAAACCGGTGTATTTGCCCTCTTAGGACGTTTTTTACATATTTTGCCCGTTTCCTCCGATTTTATTGCCGCCATAGGGAGCGGTCTTATGGAAATGACAAACGGTGCACACTTGCTGAGCCAAGCTCCAGACAGTGCAAAGCTCTGTTTGACGTCCGCCTTGTTTCTTGTTTCTTTTGGCGGCATCTCCATATTGGGACAGACTTTGGACATTCTTCGTTCTGTACCGATTTCCTCTGCAAAATATGTGCTTTCCAAACTATGTAATGCCCTTTGCAGCTGTCTTGTTTTTCTTTTGACCTTTCCTTTTTGGGAAAATATCGCAGCAAAGCAAGCCCTGCCGGTCTTATCCCTGCAAAGTACAGCCTGTACAGAAACAGCTTATCTTCCTGTATTTGTTCTACTGGGGATTTTTCTGCTTTCTGCCGCAATCAAACGAAAGGCATAAGCTATTTCCCCATACGCAGTTCCTGAATATTTTCTGCCAAAACATTCAAAGTCTGTTGGAAATAATCGTCTGTTTTCATGCTTTCGCTGTAAACAACAGATTTTAATTCATTAAGTTTATTTTCCGCATCACCCAATACCGTTTCTGCATATTCCATTGCGCCAAGACGCATTTCTTTTGATGTTTTCTTTGCAGAATCAATGATTGCCGCTGCTTGTTCATAGGCTTTTTTGGTTACTTCACTTTCGTCAACCATACGAGCCATGCGGTCTTCTGCATTTCTCACAATTTCATCTGCTTCCCGCTGGGCATCAATCAGAATTTTATTTCTTTCTTCAATGACCCACTTAGACTGTTTCAATTCATTGGGGAGCTTCATTTTAATTTCGCTGATAATATCATAAATTTCCTCTTTATCCACAGACACTTTGCTGCTAAAGGGTACAGCACGACTGCTGTCCAGAATTTCTTCCAGTTCACCCAACAATTCTACTACCGAATCCATATGTTCTCCCTCACTTCTTATATTTTTCAATGATAAACGGTTTAATTTCAGGCGGTACCATAAAATCAATATTACCACCAAAAACGGCAACTTCCTTTGTATTTGTAGAGCTTACGGAAAGATGCTCTTCGTCTGCCGCCAAAAAAATCGTTTCCATATCTTTTCCCAACTTGCGATTGATTAAAAACATTTGATATTCTGCCGCAAAATCAACTGCATTCCGCAGTCCCCGCACGGTGACAGATGCACCGATTTCTTTGGCAAAATCTGCAAGCAGCCCCCGAAAAGAAGCCACCTCCACATTTTTCAAATCCCTTGTTACAATTTCCAAATGTTCTTTTCTTTCTTCTACGGTAAAGAGTGCATTTTTGTTAGGGTTTTCCAAAGCTGCCACGACCAAAACATCAAATAATTTTGCCGCTCTTTTGATAATATCCAAATGCCCCAATGTTACCGGGTCAAAACTGCCGGCATAAATTGCTTTTCTCATTCTATTCCTCCAGACGCAGAAAACAAATTTCTGTTGTCTTGTATTTTTTCTCTCGCACTACTGTAAGACCCTGTACAGGTGCCGGAGGATTTTTTGCACCATACTCTGCAATAATATATCCGTCCTTTTTCAACAAACCGCCTGCCACAATCTTTTCCAATACAGGTTCTAAAAGTCCCGCTTTATAGGGAGGGTCTAAAAAAATCATATCAAACTGTGCTTCCCTCTCTATCAGCTTTGCAAGTGCTGCAAAAACATCTGTTTCCATCAGTTCTGCATTTTCTGCAAGACCTGTATGCAGCAAATTTTCCCTGATGATTTTTCCGCATACAGAAGACTGCTCCACAAACACCGCCCTTTTTGCTCCACGGCTCAGTGCCTCTATGCCAATGGCACCGCTTCCGGAAAACAAGTCCAAAAACTCTGCCATAGGTAAATCAAAGGCCATCATATTAAACAATGTTTCTTTGATTCTGTCTGTTGTAGGTCTGGTTTCCAGTCCTTCTGCCGTTTGCAGTTTATGCCCTTTTGCCTTGCCTGCTATCACCCGCATATTTTCTCACCTGTATCTTTACTTTTTTGTATACAGGCTAAGTATAGCAAATTCTCTTTGAAAATACAACAAAAAACTCATTACAGTTCTAAACTTTTCCCCAAAAACTGCCCGAAAAGCCTGTCTTTTAGCAAAGTATGACATTCTTCTTCCAAGGCTTCATCTCGCTTTAAAAGTTCCTCTGCTGCTGCCTGTGCTTCTTTTAAAATTCCTGTATCTCTGTATAAATTTGCAATTTTCATTTCCGGCAAACCATGCTGTCTTGTCCCAAAAAACTCCCCTGGGCCTCGTAATTTCAAATCCGTTTCGGAAATCAAAAAACCATCTGTTGTTTTGGTCATGGTACGCATGCGCTCTTTTGCAATTTTTGTTTTGGCATCACTGACCAATATACAGTAGGATTGTTCTGCTCCTCTGCCCACACGCCCCCGAAGCTGATGGAGCTGGGCAAGTCCGAACCGTTCTGCATTTTCAATGAGCATAACTGTTGCATTGGGTACATTTATTCCTACTTCAATGACTGTTGTAGAAACCAATATGTCCGTTTCGCCTTTGGCAAAGTCCTCCATAATCTGTTGCTTTTCCTGTGCCTTCATTTTACCATGTACACAGACTATTTTGCAATTTGGCAAGGATTCCTGCAACTTTTCCGTATAGGAAAGCACATCTTCCACTTCCAGTTTTTCGTTTTCCTCTATCATGGGGCAGATGACATATGCCTGCCTTCCTGCCTGTACCTGCTTTTGCAAAAAAGCGTAAATCCGTTCATGGTAAAGAGAATTGACAGCAATGGTGTCGATTTTCTTTCTGCCCGGCGGCAGTTGGTCAATGACAGAAATATCCAAATCCCCATACAAAATCAAAGCCAGTGTACGGGGAATGGGGGTTGCCGTCATGACAAGCGTATGGGGATGATCACCCTTTTCCCCCAGCATTCCCCTTTGCCGCACACCAAAGCGATGCTGCTCATCTGTAATGACAAGACCCAGATTTGCATATTCTACGCCTTTTTGAATAACAGCGTGTGTACCCACAATCATCTTTGCACTGCCATCTGCAATCTGTGCCAGACGCTCCCGCTTTTCCTTTGCTTTCAGACTACCGGAAAGGAGTACTACCGAAATTCCTAAAGGCTCCATCATTTCCTTGAATGACTTTTCATGTTGTTCTGCCAAAACCTCTGTAGGTGCCATAATAACAGCTTGATATCCATTGGCAATGACCCAATAGGCAGCAAGCATGGCAACGGCTGTTTTGCCACTGCCTACGTCCCCCTGTACCAAACGATTCATCACTTTTCCAGATGTCATGTCCTTTTGTATTTCCCCCAACACCTTTTTCTGGGCATCTGTCAAGGAAAAAGGCAGTCTGCTCTCCCCAAAAGTCAGGGCATCTTCCTGCTCCATTTTCACGCCTTGATCATGACAAAAATAAGCCTGTTTCAAAAAAAGCAGTGTAGTTTGCAGCAGAAAAAACTCCTCGAAAACAAGCCGCCTTCTGGCATCATAAAACCCCTGCTCTGTTGCCGGAAAATGAATATTCTGCACAGAAAAATTCCGTTCTGCCAAATGGTACTTCTGCCGTATCCACACCGGCAAATCTTCCGGCAGTGTACCCTGCACTTCCGCAAGGGCATCGGACAAATATCCACGCAGCATTTTCTGTGATATGCCCGCAACAGAAGGATACACGGGCACAATTCTGCCTCCTGCAAAATTCCCTTCAATTTTTTCATATTCAGGCGAAATAATCTCTCGTTTTTTATACTTCGATTGTATCTTTCCTGTAAATAGATAGGCTTCTCCTGTTTTCAATGCAGTTTTCATATAAGGCTGATTATACCAGACAAGGGCAATCTCTCCTGTTTTGTCATATACTTTTATTCTGGTAAAAGTCAGCCTGCCATGTCTGCCTGTCGTTCCTTCTCCTTTGATACGGGCAATGAACGTGTTTTCCTCATCTTTTTGTAACTCAGCTATCGGCACAATGCGACTGCGGTCTTTATAATCCCTTGGATAATGCTCCAATAAATCTTCTATGGTAAAGATATTCATACGATTCAATTTTTTTGCCCGCTGTTCTCCGATATTCTTCAATTCCGTTATGGGACTGTTTCTTTCCAATTCTATCCCCCCCTTATCAAAACAACGGATTCCGCAGACAACTGTCCTTGAAATCCGTTGTTTTTCCAAAGGCCTTCTGCCTTTTCATGCCCTAATGTTTTTACTCCACAGAAATGATGTAATAGTATAATGGCTGACCACCTGCCTGTAATTCCACTTCGCAGTCAGGGTATGTTTCTTCCACCAATGCCGCCATAGCTTCTGCATCTTCTGCGGAAACTTCTTCGCCATAGTAAATGCTGATCATTTCACTATCTTCTGTCACTGCGTGTGCCAGCAAATCTTTTGTGCTTTCTGCAACTTCACTGCCTACTACGCAGATATTGTCATTGAGCATACCAAGAATATCCCCTTCGTGAATTTCCTTATCTCCAATGACAGTATCCCTCACCGCAAAAGTCACCGTAGCTGTTGTCACTGCTGTCATGGCTTCCTTCATTTCTTCTTCCAATTCTGCCACATCTGCATCTTCTTTGTTGCAAAACATAGCACAAATTCCCTGAGGAACAGATTTGGTAGGAATCACGTGGAGTTGCTTTTCCTCACTAAGTTCTGCCGCCTGTTCTGCTGTCAAAATGATGTTTTTGTTATTCGGTAATATAAACACATGGTCCGCATTGATTTTGTCAACTGCATTCAAAATATCCTCTGTACAGGGATTCATGGTTTGTCCGCCTTCTATGACTTCGTCCACACCCAGATTGTGGAAAATTTCTGTCAAACCTTTCCCAACGGAAACAGATACAAAACCGATATTTTTTTTGGGTTTCTCTGTGGGTACTTCCGTTTTCTGTACAACTGCTGCCTTTTGGGTAAAGTCGATTTTATTGGTATGCTGTTCTCGCATATTGTCAATTTTCAGTCCGCTGAGGCTGCCCAAGGTCAAAGCCTTTTCCAATGCCAGACCGGGATGGTCTGTATGCACATGAATTTTCACAATTTCCTCATCACTGACACAGACAACGGAATCTCCAATGCTGCCCAAATACGATTTCAATCTCTGCACCGCTCCTTGGTCGGGGTGGTCTACATGGATGAAAAATTCCGTACAGTAGCCAAACACAATATCCGCATGGTCTACAGCCGCCAGTGCCGCATAATCTTCCTGTTTTGTTTCCAAAGGCTCTGCAACAGTCAGTGTATCTTTTGTATTGATATGTTTTAATGCACCTTCCAAAATATATAAAAGTCCTCTGCCTCCTGCATCTACCACACCTGCCTGTTTCAGTACGGGAAGCATATCCGGTGTCTGGTTCAACACCTCATGGGCACGTTCCAATACACCTTGCAAAAATACCTCTACGTCCTCTGTTTCTTCCGCAAACTGCTGTGCCGCCTCTGCACAGGCACGGGCAACAGTCAAAATCGTCCCTTCTTTTGGTTTCATCACCGCTTTGTATGCTGTTTTTACCCCTTGTTCCGCTGCCTTTGCCAGTTCCTTTGTCCCTGCCGTTTCCAAACCTTCCAAGCCTTTGGAAAATCCACGCAGCAACTGCGATGTAATGACACCGGAATTTCCTCTTGCCCCACGCAAAGCACCGCTTGCCGCTTTCTTTGCCACTTCACCCACATGAAGTATGTCTGCCTTTTCAGATTCTCTCGCTGCTGCCAGCATTGTCAAAGACATATTTGTGCCTGTATCTCCGTCCGGTACAGGGAATACATTCATTGCATCTACAGTCAGCTTATTTGTATTTAATTCATTGGCTCCCGCAATCATCATTTTCTGCAAACGGCAGCCGTCCAGCTTCGTAACGCTCACTTGTTGCTCCTCCTTGCTTTTAATTGTCAACACGAATCCCGTCAACAAATATCTTCACTTCTTCTACGGCAAGACCTGTATATTCCTCCACCGTATAAGTCACGGTACTGATGATATTATCTGCAATGGCAGAAATATTTGTGCCATATTCAACAATAATATGCAGTCCAAGACTGATTTTGTTTGCATTGATTTTCATTTTAATGCCCTTTGTCAAACTTTCCAGTTTCAAAAGCTGTACCAAACCATCTCTTACATTCTTTGCCGCCATGCCCACAATGCCGTAACATTCCATAGCTGCATATCCCGCAATTCTTGCAATAACTTCATGGTCAATACTGATTACGCCATATTCGTTTTCCAATTTTGCTGTCATATCTATATTCAACCTCCAATCCTTCTTTCGGGTTGCTGTATTATTTCTGCATTTCAAGATGCTGCGGAAACAGAAAACCCTCTTTTGTTTTCTCCGCTTTTTATGGGTATTATAT